>PLEA01000307.1 GCA_003136335.1 Acidobacteriaceae bacterium
CTTCCGTCCCGGAAGAGCAAGCTGTGGTCGCGATGACAGGGTTTTGGGGTTCGGAGTCAAAAAGCCCGTGAAGTCAAAATCCCTACCCTGTCTCTCCAAAGAGTGGAGAGACTAGGGAGGGGCAGGCGGAGTGTCCGTTCTCGGGCAGCGGCGTCCATCAGCGGACGCGGACATTGCGGCGCGTGGCTGCCGGCATCCGTTTTTCCTTTTGTTGCCAACGGGCTTCGGCTGGAGAGTTTGGTGCGAGGTTTGCTGTGCAGGTTTGATTGGTCAGGCCTTTCGAGCCTTCGCAAGCGGGCGAAGCGGGCGGCAGGAGACAACCGGCGATGGAAACGATCGTTCAAGACTTGAAATATGGAGTGCGGCAGTTTCGGAAGAATCCGGGATTCACTGCCATCGCTGTGCTCACGCTGGCGCTGGGCATAGCTGTGAACGCCACGATGTTTAGTCTGGTGAGCGCGTTTCTGTTGCGGCGTCCGCCGGGGCGCGAACCGGAGCGGGTGGCTGTAGTTTCGTCGGTCGATCCGGCGCAGGGGTTTCAGGCCGATGCGAATCCTGTTTCTGTGCCTAATTACCTTGCATGGCGCGAAGCCAACCACGTTTTTGCGGACATGGCGGCTGCGGATGAGTCTCGCACCGTCAGTTTGACCTCACAGCGGCAGTCAGAGGCACTGCGCTCCGCGGCTGTGTCTCCGAATTATTTCAGCGTGTTGGGTGTTACGCCGCAACTTGGGCGGACCTTTGAAACTGGCGAAGACCAGAATGGACAAGATCACGTCGTCATTCTCAGCCAGGAGATATGGGAGCAGCGCTTTGGTTCGGACGCTTCGATCGTCGGACGTATTGTTCGCTTGAACCGGGAACCTTACACTGTGGTCGGGGTAATGCCCGCCAGTTTTCGGCTGATGGGCTTCACGCCGCAACTGTGGACGCCGCTGGTGTTGAGCGCTGCCGACCAAACCGCAGCCGCCCGCAAGGATCGCTCTTTGTATGTGTTCGCGCGGTTGAAACCTGGCATACCCATCAAACAAGCGCGCGCCGAACTGGTCACGCTGGCCAATCGCGCCGAGGAAAACTTTCCTGAGACCGAGAAAGGATGGGGCGCCACAGTGCGCACGCTGCCGGATTTCCTGGTTTACGATTTCGGTATTCGCAGCGCGCTGGCGGTGATGATGACGACGGTTGGGTTTGTTCTTATGATGGCCTGCGCTAATGTAGCCGGGTTGCTGTTAGCGCGAGCCGCGGGACGGCGGAAGGAACTGGCGATTCGTTGCGCTCTTGGAGCCGGGCGCCTGCGGGTTGCGCGGCAATTGTTGACCGAAGGAATGGTGATCGCATTTCTCGGCGGGAGCATCGGTCTTCTGCTTTCAGATTGGGGCATTCAACTGGTTCGTGCGAGTTTGACCTTCAACGCGGCGATCAGCGCTGTACCGTTGAGTCTGGATCGGAATGTGCTGCTCTTTGCTGCGGGAATCTCGCTAACTTGCGCGGTGCTGTGCGGGCTGGCGCCGTCGCTGAACGCGTCGCGAACCGATATCACAACCAATTTGAAGGACGAAAGCCGCGGCGCTTCGCCCAGCCGTTCGCATAGCCGAATCCGGACTGTGATGGTTACCGGGGAGATTGCGCTGGCGCTGTTTCTGCTGGTCGGAACTGGGCTGCTGGTGCGCGCGATTTTTCTGCTTGACCATCAGAGTCTGGGATTTGAGACAGAGCATCTGCTCACCGCCGGCGTGACTTTGGATAACGCGCGATACCAAGATGGTTCCTTGCAAGGCCGTTTCGTTCTGAATCTGATTTCCCGTCTGCAGCAGCTTCCCGGCGCCGAGGCCGTGGCAGTCGCTTCCGACTTGCCGGCAACTGGGCCGGGCAGTGTTGCCTTTCACATCCAAGGCCAGGCGAAGGAGTCGACGAACCAGGGGCGCAGCGCTTTTGATGTTGTGGTGACTCCGGATTACTTTCGGACGGCGGGCATTTCGCTGCTGCACGGCCGGGCATTCACTGACATCGATAACGCCACTGCGCCGCGCGTGGTGGTGGTGAATCAGGAGTTTGTGCATCGTTATCTGCAGGATCAGGAAGCGGTCGGGAAGCAAGTTCGTCTGGATGTGAGCGGAGCGACGCCGGGATGGAGCGAGATCGTCGGAGTGGTTGGCAACGTCAGAGCCTATTCGGAATTCACGCGCGACGATCCGGAAGTGTACGAAGCGTTTCTGCAACGGCCCGTGTCTTCCTTCTCTCTTATGATTCGGGCAACTTCCGATCCGAACATTCTTGCATCTGCGCTGTACAACACCGTGGGTCAGATGGACGCCGAACTCCCTCTGGCTCGCGTGATGAGCATGCCGGCAGTGATCGATTCGCAGAGAGCGGGAAATCCGTTTTTCGAACGCGTGCTGGGAACCTTCGCGCTGCTAGCGCTGATCCTGGCGGCGATTGGGATTTATGGGCTGGTCGCTTACTCGGTGGGGCAGCGGACGCACGAAATCGGGATTCGCATGGCGCTGGGAGCCAGAAGTCAGGACGTGCTGCGCATGGTTCTGGGCGAGGGTATGAAAATGGCTGCAATCGGAGGGGCGGTTGGACTGGCGCTGGCGCTGCCGCTGCCGAGAATCTTCGGGGCGTTGTTCTTTGATCTGCACATTCATGAGCCGTGGCTTTACTTCGTTGTGCCGGTGGCTATTCTTATGGTCGCAGTGTTGGCCACGTATGTGCCGGCGCGGCGGGCTGCGCGGGTGAATCCCATGAGTGCGCTACGGCAGGATTAGCGGCACCACATGTCGGTTAAGGTATTCACACGGACGGTAGGTCCAAAATCCCCATCCTGTCTTTCCAAAGAACGGAGAGACAAGGATGGGGCACCCAGTGGACAATCAGACGCACGACGCGGTACATCTGAGCTGTGGGAGCGAGGGCCAACATGGCTAAGTATGAAATTCAGAACAAGCGTGGGGCGCCGCCGCGGGGGGCGTACTCACAGGGATGGCGGGCGGGAGATTTCATTTTTGTGACCGGCACTGGTCCGAGTGATCCGGCTAGCGGAGAGCTGGTGGGCGATACGATTGAACGGCAGACTGAGCAGACTATTGACAACATCTCCGCCATTCTGGAGGCGGATGGGGCATCGCTTCGCGATGTGGTCAAAGTTACGGTGCACCTCAGTGACACCAGTCTGTTTGCCCGCTACAACGCGGTGTATGCGCGGCGCTTTTCGAAGCCGTATCCGGTTCGCACGACCGTGGGCAGCGATCTTGGACATTCGGCCGGGATGCTGATTGAGATTGATTGCATTGCTTACCGTGAGGGGAAGAAAGCGCGGAGGAAGGCGAAGACTTCAAAGAAAAGGCCGGTGCGACCCAGAAGATAAGAGACACCGAAAGGTGAAGCTGTTTCTCAGGGGCCGCCCGCGTGTTTGCCGGTTCGGGGCGGCACGACTGAAGTCGTGCCCTTCCCAAAACCATCTGTGCCCTCCCAAAACCATTCATGAGATAGCCTCTGGAGTGGATGATCGTCGCTTAACTTCGTAGGGAAAGCGGTCGGTCTACGGTTTGCAACAACGGGGCTTCGCGGCCGCGAGCTGAGACGTTTTCTATGGACTCGATGTTGCCGTTGCGCACCAGCAGGGCGTCATCGAAATTGTTTACCGTGGGGCAGATGTGGCGGGGAAGGAGATACAGGGCTTCGCCGATCGGCGGAGTTGGTGCTCCTTCTCTTGCCACTATGGGGAGATGCTCTTCGCTGGGCGAAAGCGGAGTGAGTTCGGGATGTCCGAGGACTACGCACGTGGGAACGCCGGCGTCGGCGGAGACGGTTTTGTGTCCGGCGTCGCAGGTGATGATTCCGGGGTAAGGATGGCTGACCACGCGGGTTAAAACCAGTGCCGCCGGGCAGTAGCCGTATGCGGTGGGGAGTTGCTGCAGGCTGGTGGCGTCGCAATAAACGATGGTTCCGGGCGAGATGCGATGGATGAAATTGGCGCGGCCGCGAAAGGCTTGGTAGGCGAGCGAGCAGGGGAAGGTGGGCGTGCCTGCGGTGATCACTTCCGGCACATTCAAGCCGAGGCGCTCAAGTTCGGTGGCCAGTTTCAGTAAATGGTCATAGCCGCGATGGGCTGCCTGCGTGCGCTCGGGCTCGGCCAGACTGCCGTATTGGCCGTCATAGTAGTGCAGGCCGCGGAACTCCAGGCCGGTATCGGCGATTGCGCGCGCCAGGGCGACAACTTTGTTGGTCTGGCTTTGGTCGATGCCGGTGCGGTTCATGCCGGGATTGATGTCGAGAAAAATTCCTACGCGGCTGGCGCGCCATTGCCGCAGCTGGTTTTCGTTTTCGGCCAGAACGGAAATGCGGACGGCGGAGAACTGCTGCGCGATTTCCTGCGCGCGGCGAGCGTTGGCGCCTATTGCGGGGTAGGCGAGGAGGACGTCGGCTGCGCCGTTGCGGCAGGCGACCAGCAGTTCCAGCGTGGTGGCGCACTTGAAATTGCGGATGCCGCGGTCGAGCAACATGCGAAGGGTGTGGGCGAGCTTGGCGGTTTTGATGTGCACTCGCCAGCGGTTGGCGTCGCCAGCCAGCAACTGCAGGGTGCGTTCAATGTTAGCGGCAATTTGATCGGGATACAGCACTAACGCTGGAGTCAGGACGTCTTCGATCGCGGACACGGCGTAGTGGGGGTCCCAGCTCAATTCGTGCAGCATGGACTTTTGGGTTGGCATTACGCTTCGATGATAGCGCGTGAGCGGACTCAGAGCCAAAGCGCGCGGGGCGTGTGCTCTACGGTCTGCGCGCGAGATCCTTCCCTCGGAAATTCAGACTGCACCTTTACCGAGGATTCCCCTGATCCACAGCGGGGCGTCGTTGTAGTATGCTGTTGCTCGCGAACGCCACCGCTTCGAAAAATGAAACGTACTTTTCTTTTACTCCCTCTGTCTTCTTTTTTATGGTGCACGGCAATGTGCACCGCGGCCGCGCTGGGCCAAGCGGGTCCGGTGGCGGCTGCGCCTCCTGCGAACGGGCAGTATTCCGCGCAGGGCAGGGCTACGGAGGGGGCTCAGCCGGTTTCGTATGCGTCGATGACGCAGTTGAACGGAATGCTGGCGCAACTGGAAGAGAGCTCAAAGAGCACGCAGGCGGACCTGGCGAAGTTGCGCATTGAGCGCTGGAAGACGGACGGCAATTCGAAGAAGCAGACGCTGGCGAACGTGGATTCCATTCAGCGCAATCTGCAGGGCGCGCTGCCGGAGATCATCGCGCAATTGCGGGCACAGCCGGAAGATCTGCCGACGACTTTCAAACTCTACCGCAATCTCGATGCCTTGTATGACGTGGTGGGTGTTGTGGTGGAGGGGACGGGGGCGTTCGGGTCGAAAGATGATTTCCAGTCGCTGTCGAATGATCTAACCACCTTTGAGGACGCGCGTAAGCAGTTGGCGAAGCGGATTGAGAGTTTGTCGTCGGCCAAGGAAGTCGAGATCGTGCGGTTGCGGGCGGACTTGAAGACGGCGCAGGCGGCGATTCCGGCGGCTCCGCCGAAGAAGGTTGTGGTGGATGATAACGAGCCGCCGAAGAAGCCGGTGGTGAAGAAGAAGAAGCCGGCGGCGAAACCGGCGACCCCATCCATAACTACGGCGCCGGCGGGGCAGACGCCGCCCGCACAGCCGCCAGCGAAGCCTCAGTAGTTGACCGTCGTGGGGTGAGCCGGAGATAGCGCGAAGATCAAAATCCCACCCTCGCCGCCAGGGACGGGGCTGGAGCGGCCACTCTCATCTTTCATCTTTATCCGAATCTTTCCCTCGCGCTCCGAGTCTCTCTTCCCTCACCCGCATCCCTCACTCGAATCAGCCCTACTTCCAATCTCTGCTTGGCTCCGAATCTGTTACTCTTCCTGCCATCTACATTTCATTCTCAGGTTTGCCTTCATTCGAGGTCTGACGGCTGAGGTTTGAAGTCCGGCACTTATGAATTCGCACGGCAGCATTGTGGGGACGGGGTTCGGGCTCATCATCATCTGGGTGG
>PLEA01000578.1:0-4489 GCA_003136335.1 Acidobacteriaceae bacterium
CGCTGGATGGGAGATGCTCCGCGTAGCGTAGCTGCGCTGCCGCAGACGGGTCTAAACGTTACGCCCACGCGCACTGTCTACCAATTTGCGGGGCAGGGCGTGTCATTAGAAGTGGATTTCCTGTCTCCCTTGCTTCCGAGCGACCCTGACGTGATGTCCCGGCCCGTCACCTACATCACTATGACGGTGCGCTCACAGGACGCTGCGCCGCACAATGTTCAGTTGTTGTTCGCCGCTGATGCCACTCTGGCTGTCGACAGCGGCACGCAGGAGGTCGTTTGGTCGCGTTCGCGGCTCAAAGCAATGACAGTTTTGCGCGCATCCGACTTTGAACAGCCGGTGCTGCAAAAATCTGGTGACGATCTGCGCATTGACTGGGGATATTTGTTGCTGGCTGTACCTGATCAGACGGGTGCGAGTGCGTCCACGCAATCGAGCGACGATGTGGAGTCGCAATTCGCAGACGGCAAGGCATTGTCATTCGACGACATGGACATGCCTCGGCGCGGGGATCGTAGAACCGTGTTGGCTTCGGTGTTTGATCTCGCACAGGTAGGCAACACTGCGTCCTCACGTCATGTGCTGCTAGCCTACGACGACATTTATTCCATTGAATACCTGAACCGGTGGATGCGTCCTTATTGGCGCCGCAACGGGATGACGATGGGGCAGTTGCTGGAGACGGCGGAACAGGACTACAGCAGCCTGGATCAGAGAGCCCGGAAGTTCGATGATGAACTGGTAGAGGACTTGCGCCGCGTGGGAGGTGACGCGTATGCAGAAGTTGCAGAACTCGCGTTTCGGCAGACCCTTGCGGCGAGTAAGCTCGTAGCGGACGTGGACGGGCGTCCGATGCTCTTTCCCAAGGAAAATTTCAGTAACGGCTGCATTTCGACAGTAGACGTCATCTATCCCGCTTCGCCGTTTTTCCTGCTCTTCAATCCGGAACTCTTGAAAGCTCAACTGGAGCCGTTGATGAAATACACCGAGACGGGGCGGTGGCGGTTCCCGTTTGCGCCACACGATCTGGGTACATACCCCAAAGCGAATGGACAGGTGTATGGAGGCGGTGAGAAGACCATCGAGAATCAGATGCCCGTAGAAGAAAGCGGCAACATGCTTTTGATGTTCGCGGCGCTTGCGAAGATCGAGGGCAACGCCAGCTATGCGAATCGGTACTGGCCGCAATTGCAGCAATGGGCGGAATTTCTAAGGAAGGAAGGAATGGATCCGGGGAATCAGCTCTCGACGGATGACTTCGCCGGTCACCTGGCGCATAATGCCAACCTGTCGATCAAGGCGATTCTTGCCCTGGGCGGCTACTCCGTTTTGGCGGATATGACAGGACGAAAACCCGAGGCGACTACGTACCGTCAGTTGGCCCAGGATATGGCGAATCGGTGGGTACAAATGGCGCAAGAGGGTGATCATTACCGCCTCGCGTTCGATCAGCCCGGCACGTGGAGCCAAAAATACAATCTGGTCTGGGATCGGATTCTCGGTCTCAAACTGTTTCCAGCAAAGGTCTCGCAAGCGGAGATTCGCTTCTACGAGGCCCATCTGAATCGATTCGGCCTGCCTCTCGACAACCGGCGCGACTACACTAAGCTCGATTGGGAGGTCTGGACGGCGACCCTGACCGACAATCGCGAGGAATTCAACACCCTGATCGCACCTCTTCAGCGCTTCATCAACGAGTCGTCGAGCCGCGTTCCTCTGTCTGACTGGTATTCGACGGCAGACGCTAAACAATCCGGTTTTCAAGCCCGTTCGGTTGTCGGCGGCGTGTACATCCCATTGCTCGCCGCTCCGGATCTCTGGAAAAAATGGTCATCCAAAGCACAAGCTCCTGCCGAACACAAAGCCGCAGAGTAACAACAATGAGGTTTTCACATGGAACGCTATACGAAGATGGCAGTCATCATGTTGGCTCTGGCCTTACTGCTGTTTCCTGCCTGGACCGAGGCGCACGCGCAACGCTGGTCAGAAGCCCAGGCCAATGCCTGGTATGCGCAGCAACCCTGGCTCGTCGGCAGCAATTATGTGCCGACGAATGCGATTAACCAGTTGGAAATGTGGCAAGCAGAGACCTTTGACCCGCAACAAATCGACAAGGAGTTTGGCTGGGCGGAAGGTCTGGGCATGAACACGATGCGCGTGTTCCTGCACGACCTGCTGTGGCAGCAGGATTCAGCGGCTTTCACGCGCCGCATCGACACGTTCCTGTCAATCGCGGACAGGCATCACATTCACCCGGTCTTCGTACTGTTTGACTCCTGCTGGGAGGCGGACCCGAAGCTGGGGCCGCAGCACCCGCCAATCCCGGGCGTGCACAACTCGGGATGGGTGCAGAGCCCCGGTCAGCCTGCGCTCAAGGATCCTTCGCAATATCCGCGGCTGAAGGAATATGTGCATGGCGTTGTAGGCGCGTTCGCAAAGGACAAACGCGTCGTAGCTTGGGACGTGTGGAACGAGCCCGCCGACAGCCCGCAAGTGATCGCGTTGCTGCCACAAGTGTTCGCGTGGGCCCGCGAGGCTCATCCGTCACAGCCTCTTACCAGCGGAGTCTTTCAGCAGAATTTCACTCCGATCGGGCCCGACAAGCCTACGCCGGTGACCGAAATCCAATTGGCGGAATCCGATGTGCTCTCATTCCACAACTACAGCTGGCCTGAGGACCTTGAGAAACATGTGATCGGGCTGCAAAAACATAAGCGTCCGTTGATCTGCACGGAGTACATGGCAAGGTCGGCGGGAAGTACTTTTGACACGATCCTGCCCATCGCGAAAAAATACCACGTCGCGGCAATCAACTGGGGATTCGTGAATGGCAAGACACAGACTGATCTCCCCTGGGATTCATGGGATCGGCCCTACGTCAAAACCCAGCCTACGGTTTGGTTTCACGACGTGCTACACCCGGATGGTACACCGTACCGGGAGCGAGAAGCCGAGATCATTCGCGAACTGACTGGCAAGGTGTCAGCCAAGCTGCAATTGCAAGTTGGCAGGGATGGCGGCTTCCGCGCGGCAGACCAAAATCGGGGAGCGAACCACGGGTTCGTTCCCGCCGAGTGACACCGAGTTCCGGTCACTCATTTCGGTTTTGGCCGACGAATCAAGATCGCTTCTTTGGAGATCGCCTGGCCGGGCGCCAGGTGGATGACCTCACCAACGTGCCCATTGAACGGATCATTGTGACTAAAGGAGGCACGGGGACCGCGCCCGAATGATTTTCAAGAATCACAAGCACGGACATCAGCGCGGGTTTATAAAAAGATCATGAATTTTCCCCGTCGGCGTTTCCTCGGATCTTCACTTCTTGTTTTCGGAAGCACCTTCATGGACGCGCTCACAACTCCGCTCTGGCGTTGGAGGCGCAGATTGGTCCTTCAATCGACGGCCGGTTCGAGTCAACCTTCTCCTGTGCAGTTCGTAGACGTAGCTCACGAAGCTGGCCTGAACGTTCCCAACGTCTGGGGTGGCATTAACCACAAAAGCTACATCATCGAGGCCAAGGGAAGCGGAATCGCGTTCTTTGACTACGACAA
The DNA here is from genome assembly GCA_003136335.1 of Acidobacteriaceae bacterium. Next base: position 3,552 of record PLEA01000578.1, read on the forward strand.
CGACGGCTGGCTCGATGTGTACCTGACCAATGGAACCCGTTTTGGCGAGAAGTGGCCGGAAGGAAAAGCGCCAACCTCGCAGCTCTTCAAAAACAATCGCGACGGCACGTTTAGCAACGTTACTGGCGAATCGGGCATCGCACGCACCGGTTGGCAGACTGGCGTTTGCGTGGGTGATTACGATAACGATGGCTGGGACGATTTGTTCTGCTGTTTCTGGGGACACAACATTCTGTTCCACAATAACGGAGATGGCACCTTTACCGACGTTACCCGCAAGGCCGGTGTTTTCGACGAAGCGGTCCGCTGGGGCGCCGGCTGCACCTTTCTCGACTACGACCGCGATGGGAACCTTGATCTATTCGTTTGCAATTACATCAAGCTCGATCCTGCTCAAACTCCTGCACCCAACGGACCCTCAGTTTGCCAATGGAGAGGAATCTCGGTAATGTGTGGTCCGCGAGGCCTCCCGGGCGATACCAACGTTCTTTTTCACAACGCTGGCGATGGAACTTTCACTAACGTTTCCGAAAAAGCGGGCATTCTTAAACCCGGCCCGCGCTACTCAATCACCGCGGTGTCCTACGATTTTGACAATGACGGCTGGCCCGACATTTATGTGGCGGTGGATTCACAGCCCAGCATCCTCTTTCGTAACAATCACGACGGGACCTTCACCGATGTCGCCGTGGTGGCCGGCTGTGCTTACAGCGAGGACGGCCACGAGCAGGCAGGCATGGGCGTGGGCGTCGGCGATTACGACTGCGATGGCTGGCTGGATATCTTCAAGACAAACTTTGCGGACGATACCTGCAACTTGTATCACAACAACGGCGATGGGACCTTCGCTGACGTAACGTTCGCGTCAGGAATCGCAGTCAATAGCCGGTACGTCGGATGGGGCTGCGGGTTTATTGATTACGACAATGACGGCTGGC
>PLEA01000578.1:4496-4694 GCA_003136335.1 Acidobacteriaceae bacterium
CCGAGCGTTTCTCCAGCCGGGGCGCGGCATTCGGAGATTACGACAACGATGGTGACGTGGATGTTCTGGTGCTGAACATGAACGACCTACCCTCGCTATTACGCAACGATGGCGGCAATGCGCAAAATTGGATCAAGGTCAAACTGATCGGAACCAAATGCAATCGTACGGCCATTGGCGCTCGCGTGCGTGTTGTCA
>PLEA01000634.1:0-4674 GCA_003136335.1 Acidobacteriaceae bacterium
ACGTCCTCCTCTGGCAGCACAAATATACCGAAGCGCTACAGACTCTGGACCAGGCGAGGAAAATCTCCCCCTCGGACCCTGAGATTCTGTCACGCCGCGCTCGCGTGCTGGCATTGTTGGGCCGTACGCCGGAAGCGCGCTCGGAATATCAACAGACTCTTCTATTCGATACGCAAAATACGGATGCGAGAACAGGTCTGGACAGCCTGCGCGAAAACACTAAACACGAACTGCGCGTCGGCGAGGACGTCGATGTCTTCAATTACACCAACGCTGGCCAGACCCAGGGCGTGAGCCGCAGTTCCCAGTGGAACCAGCGATGGTCAACCGTCCTGGGCATCAGTACTTATCAAAGGTTTGGCCAGGATGCCGTCAAGTTTCTCGCCAGCACCGCCTTCGACCTCACTGGGCGGGACTGGTTCACCGTCGGTAGCGCCGTTGCCAACAGTCAGAGTGTGGTGCCCACCAACGAAACCTTCTTCGAATATGGCCACGCCTTCCGAATCGAAAATCGTTGGTTCAAAGGACTGGAAAGTTCCTACCAGCAACATTGGTTCTGGTACCAGGGCGCGCACGTCCTGACCCTGAACACAAGCCAGATTGTCTACCTTCCTTACGAATGGACTTGGTCACTGAACGTGACTGGCGCTCGTACCGGATTCGTCGGTACTCCCGTCGACTGGACGCCATCCGGCTGGACCAAACTTGGCTTCCCGCTGCAACGTCGCGTCACCGGCAACGTTTTCTTCGCCGTCGGCAGCGAAAACTTTGCTCAAATCGATCAGATCGGTCGCTTTTCTGCCCACACTTTCGGCGGTGGTCTGCGCTACCAGTTCGCCGCCCGCCAGGACATTAAGGGCTACGTGGCTCGCCAAAATCGTACCCAGGGTCAAATCGATACCAGCTTCGGACTGAGTTATGGGATCCGTTTTTAAGGGAATCGAAAAACTCGGGTCCGCCGGGTTGGTCCTGGAGGCGATTCTGGTCTCCCTACTGGGAATCCTTCTCCTCGTCGGATTCATCGTGCTGCGACGCTGGTACCGCGCCCGATATTTTCATAAGAGAAATCAGCGCACCGTTGCCTTGCGCTCCCAATGGGATGACATTCTCTCCGGCAAGATCCCCGCCGAGGACTGGCGCTTCAATGCGCTCGATTGCGACATCGTTGAATCCATTCTGCTCGATAGCATCGAGATGTCGCCGGCTGACGAGCTGCCCCGGCTGCTGGATTGCCTTCGCGTGAGCGGGTTGCTCGATATGCGCATTTACGAAGCCCGAACATCGCGCGGATTGAAGCAGCGAACCGCACTGCTGGCTTTGGGGCGAACTCGCGCCATGGAAGCAATCCCCGCTCTGGCCGCGGGATTGGATTCGCATTTGCGCGAAACTCGCATCGCCGCGGTTCGTGGCCTCGGTCGCACGGCCCGCATGGAAGCCGCTATCCCAATTCTCGACCGCATCGTCACCGGCCGGTTCGATGCGCCCGAACGTTCTTTGAAAAACGCCTTGGTAAATTGTTGCCGCTCCTATCCCGAGGTACTGCTCAATTACGTTGAGCACACGCAGGGACCGGTTCGGGAGTTGCTGGCACGCGTGCTCGGCGAGCTGGCATCCCCTGAACTCGGTGAGGAGTTACTCGTCCTGGCCTCCGATGTTTTACCGGAAGTACGCGCCTCCGCTGCCCGCGCTCTCGGCAATACCAATGCCTCTTATACTCTGACGGCGCTCCACAGTTTGGCCACCGATCCAGAATGGTTTGTTCGTCTCCGTGCTGTCGTGGCGCTAGGACAGATCGAAAACATCGGCAAAATCAACATCCTGCTGCGCTCCCTCTGCGATGCCAACCGCCACGTCCGTCAGCGCGCCGCATGGGCACTCGCGCGGATGGAGCCGCAACTCGATCAGATCCTCGAAGATGTGGTCGCTACCAAAGACGATTACGCCCTTCAGGCATTTGTTTCCGAACTCGAGCGGTCCGGCGCCATCGAGAAAATTGTCAGCGGCTTTGCTGGTTCCGGTCACGACTCCGCAGAAACCGCGTTGATGGAAGTTGTAGCGGAAGCAAGAAAACGAGTGGAACTCACCGGTAAAGCGGCGGCAGCCACGGCCGGGGCGCACTGACCCGTGCATTTTCTCGACATCTCGAACGATACCCTGTTTATCTACTACGCGCTATCCAATGTTATTTACCTTGGGCTGCTGATCGTTGCGATTGTTAAGAACGTCCGCCATCGTCATCGTCTCGGCAGTCAGCGCCTGGAGTTGGTGAAAGCTTCTCCCTTCACTCCGCCCATCACTCTCATCGTTCCTGCGCACAACGAAGAACGCTCAATCGTCGGCAGCGTCGGAGCGCTGCTTGGACTCGAATATCCCTGCCTCGAAGTCATCGTCGTCAACGATGGATCGGACGATGCCACCATGGGAAAGCTGCGGCAGGCCTATCAGCTTCAGACCGCCCGCATCCTTTATATTGCGGACATTGCGACTGCGCCGCTCCACGCCATCTATCGCAGTCCGCTTGATCCGCGACTGTTCGTCCTCGACAAAAAAGCCGCCGGCTGTAAAGCCGATGCCATCAATGCAGGAATCAACGCCGCCACCAGTCCTTACATTTGTGTAGTCGACGCCGATTCAATTCTCGAAAAAGAATCTCTCATCCGCATCATGGCAGGAGTATTCGCCGATCCCGGTCGTGTCATGGCCGTGGGCGGCATCGTGCGCGTCTTGAACGGCTCCCGCGTCGTGAACAATCAGATTGAGGAAGTGCGCCTCCCCAAGAGTGCGATTGAAGTCTTGCAGGTCATCGAATACCTGCGGGCCTTTCTGGTCGGCCGCGAAGCCTGGGCGGGCTTCAACATGCTCCCCATAATTTCCGGAGCATTCGGAGTCTTTCAGCGTGACCTGGTTATGCAAGTCGGAGGCTTTCGCACTCGCGCCGTCGGAGAAGACCTCGATCTCGTCATCCGTATGCACCGCCGACTGCATGAGGAACACCGCTCCTACCACATTGACTTTATTCCCGATCCCACCTGCTGGACCGAAGTACCCACTGACTTGAAATCGCTTGCCCGGCAGCGCGCACGCTGGCACAAAGGTCTCATCGATACCCTCTGGCCCAATCGCGACATGCTTTTTCGCGCCCGCTACGGACGCGTCGGCTGGCTGGTCCTTCCTTATATGTGGATCTTCGAATTCTTCGCGCCCATCATCGAGGTCGTCGGATATACCACCATCATCCTCGCACTGGTCTCCGGAGTGCTGAGCAAGTCATTCTTCCTGCAATTCCTGTTGTTCGGCTACGCCTTCGCCACGCTGATTTCCATCGGTTCGGTACTGCTCGAAGAAATGACCTTCCGCCGTTACAGCGACTGGCGCGAGGTTGCCCGCCTGCTAATCTACTGCCTCTTCGAACACTTCCCCTACCGCCAACTCACGATGGTTTGGCGTCTCCAAGGCATCTGGCAATACCTCCGCGGAGACCTGCAATGGCGATCAATGAAAAGAGTAGGAATCTCCACCAACCCAGTCGCCTGACCCGCGATCTTGCCGACAAGGTTCGTGCCTTTGGGTTGGCGCAGCGCTTCCAGCGTATCCGCGAGAACTAGGATTTCGGCGATCAACGATTGTGCGTGGCGACACAGACCGAGAACCAGGCCTTAGCCACGGCGGGCGCATTTAACGCCGGCCGCGCCGCCGATTCATCTGCTGGATCCGGCGGCGCGTGCTTCTCCCGTGCGGTACACTGGCTCATCTTCCTGCTGCTCTTCCCGCATAATCTTCTGGTACTGCACCGCCGCCATCGTCGGGTCTACCCTGCGCAGTCGGGGTGCGATGTTAGCAAGTATTTCATCGCGTCTCTGGCGTGGTTGTGTTTGTCAATAATCGCCTCGGAAATATTCTGGCTCAGCAACTGTTGTGCTGTAAGCTCAACGCGCCTGGTCCGCATTAACTCCCAAATCAGATTCGGGCAGTCTCAGCGGTGCAGCCCGAATTGTGGACTCTCGCTGTAGCTCGGCAGACGATCTTGACTGTGGGTTCGCGCTGTTCTAGGTTCGCCCAGCGCATCTGCAACCGAAGGTCGGCGATCCGGAAGTAGTCCGGTCCCGTCATCACGAGATTAGTCCTCGGAAGTCGGCATAGCGGTTCAATTCCAGGATCAGCGGAGTCGGAAAATCCACGGCTCCATGGGCGTTTCTCGGTATGTATCCCAAAAACGCAGCCAACTTCTGTATTGCCCGTCACTCGAGAATAATCTGGGATCGCGTCAATTATCCGGAGAGTCGATCACGTGGTCTCAGGTGCGAACATTGAGAATTACCATCTCACTCCGCTTTAAGACAATGCGTAGAGATACTCGACGAAGGAGCGCACAGCTCCATCAATCCCCGCAACCTTTTCATTGGTGGAATCGATCAGATAGTACTCATTCGGAGCGTGTGCGCCGGTTCCGTGACCTACTCCAAAATGTCCGGCGGGAAGATTGAGAGGTTCGGAAGTAAAGATGTAGCCAGGCCATGAGCCGGCTGATCGAGGCCACAGAACAGGATCCAGACCCAGCTTGCGGTAAGTCGCAACTTGCGCCTGGATGAGCTTCGAATCCTGCGAGGTCTGGGTCGGATCGTAGCCACCACTCATATTGACCTCGATGTCGCCAAAGCCGTGTTTGGCAAGATG
>PLEA01000634.1:4686-8303 GCA_003136335.1 Acidobacteriaceae bacterium
ACCAGGCCCTCGATGTTGATGGTGGGCTTGGACTCGAGCAGCACGAGCGAGTCGAGCCAGTTTGTGTCATGCACCCAATGCTCGACTCCAAGCTGCTTCTTCGCCGTGGCTTCACTGCGGCGAACGGCGACATCCTGAATCATCTTCATTTGTGCGGGAGTAAGCGGCTTGGCCTTGTCAAAGAATCCTGCAACCGCCGGCGTGTGTCCGTCGGACTCGATGAGCGTGTTGAGCGCTTGCACCAGGTGCCACGTGGGACTGTCGACCTGTGCCTCAAGGCTGGAGTGAACGTCATGTTTGGGACCTCGTCCCCAGCGTTCTCCACTGGAAACCAGTTCGAGCTCAACTACGCCTTTGGCGCCTAGTGATATCTGTATGCCTCCATCCTCGTCCTGGCCCGCTTCTGGTATGAACACACCCATGCATTTTTTCAACGCAGCGGTGACCTTGGGTTGGTGGACAACCTCCGGAAAGTGGGTCGAACCAATCTCTTCTTCACCTTCACAAACGAGCACGAGATTTACAGGCAGCTTTTTTCCCGCTGCCTGGAAGGCATGAAGAGCACCGAGGAAGGCCGTTTCAGGACCCTTCTGGTTCACGGCGCCGCGACCGACGCAGATCCTGCCCAACCCTTCCTTGTCCACGATCCGCCCTTCAAGCGGAGGCGAAGACCACTCCGAAGGGTCGAACTGTTTCACGTCGTACATGAAATAGATGCCGACGGTGGTGGCCGCACCCGCATCAAGGATGCCGAAGACCCCAGGCTTGCCCGATGTTGGCACAATCTCAACGTTCGCGAATCCGGCATCGCGAGCGAGTTGCGCCATATAGTCAGGGCCCTGCGGATAATTGCGGTTCTCGGCCGCGATCGAGGGCAAAGCGATCCAGTCCCGCAGCCGCTTCACGTTTTCGTCATGCATCTTTTGTATTTGGCTCAGCACCGACTGGAGGTCGGAATTGTCTGCAGGGAAAGCAGAGATTGGCAAAGCAGCGAAGGCGGCTCCAGCAAGTGCGCCCTGGATGAAATCTCGACGATTGAACGCGTTATGACTCGAGTCAGTCAATGCATCCTCCATTGCCCGAACAAAGATGACTATCCGTGGTTGGCCTCAGACTCAATTCTAGAAAGAGAACCATCTGATTTTTATCGAGGGCCATCATACCAGTTGCTTCCAAAAGACCAGCAATCTTTTCTAATGGAGGCGGCGAGATAACTCGCGGTTTGTCGGCTACCCGGACGCTATCCACAAACGGGCTTCGCGGAGATCTCCTCGAAGCCGACTTCTGGCCCGGAATCGCTTGCGGCTAGTCTTCTTCGGGCCCAATCAGGGCGCACCTGCCTGTCATGGCGGGCGCTAAGGCGGAGTACATTATACGAATTTGGTCGCACGATACTCCCCAAGTCGCCACTCGCGCTTCCGTCTATAGGTTAAAATTGCGGCTTGTTACCAAATCTTGAATGCCATGTCTCGCGATCCATCCTCGTTGCCCCCGCTCTTCTCAGTCCAAAAATTGGCAATTAGGTTCCTGAAACATGAAAGAACCCGCCCGCTTGCCGACCCGCACGGTCTCGCGGCTGACGGCGAGGTTCTCTTCCGCGCGAAGTTTTTCCGCCAGATGAGAATCGTTGAAGCCCTGGTATTTGCTGCGGGCTAAATACAAGATCAACTGCTTCTGGGGAAGAGGCAAGGCCCAAGGCATGGGGCGTCCGCGATTGCCGTGCTGTACCCAGCCGACGGAATCGGGCCGATAGCGGCGTTTGAGGCGCTGCACCTGGCGTTCACTCAGTTGCAGCAGACGGGAGGCTTCGCCTACGCTCAGCCTCCCGCCNNAAGCCGACTTCTGGCCCGGAATACATTCCGGTTGGTACTCGCAGCGTCGTCCTCGCACTTCCGGCCACCGTTTAGAACAATAGCGTGGCAGGATATTGGGTATGGGGAAAGAGAATCCAGTGCTGGTGCTGGCGTCGGGAGACGATCCGCAGTTCGCCATGCTGAACGAGTTACCGCACACAGTGTGTGGGGAGGTTGCCGCGTGTGCCCAGGCAGCGAAGGACGCGACGGTGATTCTGCTATGGTCGGGTACGCGGGAGTTGCTGCGCGAATTGTTTGGGATTTGCGGGAAGGTGCGCTGGGTACACTGCCGGGCCGCGGGCCTGGACAACCTGTTGTTTCCGGAACTCGTGGAGAGCCAAATCCTGCTGACCAACGGCCGCGGCGTGTTCAGCGCGTCGCTCGGGGAGTTTGTGCTGGCAGCGATCTTGTATTTCGCGAAGGATTTCCGGCGGATGGTTCGCAACCAGACGGCAGCTGTCTGGGAACCGTTCGACGTGCAAGAGATAGGTGGACAGACGGTTGGGATTTTGGGCTATGGCGACATTGGCCGAGCCGTGGCGAGCCGCGTGCATGCCATGAGCATGCGTGTGCTCGCGACGAAGCGGCATGTTCCCGGATCGACCGATCCGCTAGTGGAGCACTTCTACAAGCCGGAGGAGCGGCGGGAGATGATCGCGCTCTGCGACTACATTGTGGCGACGGCCCCATTGACCGAGGAGACGCGGCACATGATCAGCGACGCGGAGTTCGCGGTGATGAAGCCGACGGCGGTGGTGATCAACGTGGGACGCGGGCCGGTGATTGACGAAGCGGCACTGCTGCGTGCGCTAACGGCCAAGCGGATCAAAGGAGCGGGGTTAGATGTGTTTGAGCACGAACCGCTGCCGGCGGGACATCTGCTGTACAAGCTGGATAATGTTTTGTTGTCGCCGCACTGCGCGGACCACACGTCCGATTGGCAGGATCAGGCGATGCGCTTCTTTCTGAACCAGTATGGCAGGTTTGAGAAGGGCGAGCCGCTGAGGAACATTGTGAATAAGCGGCTGGGATATTGAGGGAGGGGGTGCCCTGGGGGGTACCCCCTGGGGTACCCCCCCGGCAGCAATGAAAATGCCCCAAACGGGCTTGGAGGAGATCAATGGCGATCTCCTCGAAGTGGACTTGTGGCTCGACGGGTGGATTACGCGGAATTACGCGGAATGGATTGACAAGCTCGACGGAGCCGAATATGGTTGGGCCAGTGCGCTAACAGGGCGTCTCCTACCCGCGGCAAGGGAAGCATCCCACCTGTTTTCGTTTGAGGCGCGCCGTTACCTTCTTTCAGCCTGGTATCAGCGGGACACCGGCAAATATGAAAGGAGGTCCTGTGACCCCGTCGAAGTTTTTACGTTTTCACTCATCCTTTGAGTCCATCCGGAAGCAGGCCAAGAAACTGGTCCGCCAGGTGGCCGCTAGCGACCCCGATGCTCTGGCCCGTGTACACGCCCAACTGCCGGCTCCGATCCTTCCTCTATCGCTGCGAGACGCCCAACTTGTGCTCGCCCGAGAATATGGCTTCGCAGGCTGGCAGGATCTTCGCGCGGCGGTGCTCCGCCAGGAAGGCGAAGGCCTGGAGTGGGCTGCCGCTGAGGCGGAGCGCGCCATCCACGACAACAGCGTCGAGCGATTGACGCAACTGGTTCGGGAGTATCCAGCGCTTCTATCGTGGCGTGGCGATTCCGGAGAATCGTTACTTCGGTTTGCCACCAGCTCGTTTGGTGACAGCGGCGATCCTTACCGGGA
>PLEA01000244.1 GCA_003136335.1 Acidobacteriaceae bacterium
TGGTTTTGGCAAAGTAGGAATGTCCGCTTTGGTCGGTGGTCCAAACCCTATTATCAGGGAGCGAAAATTCCCTTGAGCCAGCCAGTACCGACTATTTTCTTGTCGACTGCGACGTAAAGGAGTAGAGTCCCACCAATTCTGTTGAGGTCCTACCATGACCCTAATCTATTTGCGCCGACGTTTGTTTCTTGCGATTGTGGCGTGTCTGGTTTGCGGGCTGATCGCAGTCGCCGGGGACGAGCAAAACCTTACCAAGGAACAGATCAAACATTTCCTTACCACCGCCCCGGTGGTGAGTAGTCACCAGTCCAAGAAAGGCAGCACCAACACATCGCGTCTTACGCTGTCAGACGGAACGATTACCCACGACGCGTCCTTCCAACCTATTGATGAGCACATACGAGAGATGAAGCTGGCCAGCGGCGCCATCGAAATGAACTTCGTGGATTCCTACAAGTACAACATCGCAGCCTATGCGCTGGCTGAGTTGATTGGAATGGACGACATGCTACCGGTATACGTCGAGCGCAAATATGAGGGCAAGAAAGGTTCGCTCAGTTGGTGGTTGCCGGTGAAGATGGATGCGGCGGATCGCTACACAAAAAAAATACCGGTGCCGGATCCCGACGCCTGGAACAATCAGATGCACAAGATTTGGGTTTTCGATCAATTAGTCTCGGATGCCGATGCCAATCTGACCAATCTGCTAATCGGTGAGAATTGGCAGATTTGGAGGGTTGATTTTAGCCGGGCATTTCGTCTTAACAAGGAACCGAAAGACTACAAAGAGCTGGTGCGCTGCGACCGGCAATTGTTGCAGAGACTGAAGGCCTTGGACGGGAAGGAGCTGACAGAAAAAACCAAAGGCTATCTCGACAAGGACGAAGTGGCGGCGGTGATGATGCGACGGGATAAGATTGTCGAACGGTTCCAGAAGCTGATCGCTGAAAAAGGTGAAAAAGAAGTGATGTACTGAATCATCAAGCGCCAAAGTAAAATGCACCGCTCGATGGGCGGCGACTTTTTTGGCATCAGGGCTGGCGGGCAACCAGCGAGGAATGCAGGGGATGCCACACAGCATGGCTTTGCCGGTGATACCGGTGATAAGGAGAAAAACATAATGAAGAAGCAACTCACTTTGCTGTTCGCGTTGGTACTAGCGTGTCCGCTGGCGACGGCGGTGTTCGCGCAAGACACTCCCGCCAAGTCGAAGGAGATGCGCTTTGAAGGTAGGGTTGAAAGGAGCAGCAAGGAGCAGTCTTCTCTGACTAGTAAGGTGGGTTCCTCGACTTTAGAGAGGACCGTTGTCTACGACAGCTCGACGAAATGGGTCAGTCAGTATCACGCCGACAAGAACGTCAACGTCATTGACCCCGGCGAGGTTAAAGACGGGGACTACGTGATTTGCACTGGTACTTGGGACCATGGCAAACTCCACGCAACCCTAGTCTCTAAACGGCTCTCCCACCCTAACTAGACGAGGTCGGTTTTGTAACGCAATTGAAACGCCCGATCTCTCGTAAGCATCGAGGTTGACCTAGTAACCAGATCGCGGAGCCTTCATGTGATGGCTCCGCGATTGTGTTTTCGTGTGGTCTACTACGAACCGTTGCGTCGAATGCAGCACACAATGCCTAACCTCGAAGTGACCGTCAGAGGTTTTAGGGCTCTGCACGAGAATCTGTAACACGTCCTGATTTAATGGGCATTTTGATTTTGGGGAACTCTGGTTACACTCAGCAGGATGAGAGAGACGGACTGGAGCAGAGTACTGGGTTGGCCGGGGTATCGGGTCTACCGACACGAAATCGAGGAGCAGGCAAAAACGCTGAAGCTGTGGGTTCGGCGCAAGCGAGGAAACCGGAAACTGGTGTGCTCGGGTTGTGGGCGGAAGCTGGCCGAAGCCTATGACAGCTACGAGCGAGAGGTACGGGATTTACCCTGTTTCGAGTTTCGGACGACGGTGGTGGTGGAGTTGTACCGGGTGCGTTGTCCAGACTGCGGGGTCAAGACGGAGAAAGTGCCGCAGTTGCCGAGCAAGGCGCCCTTCAGCAAGCGCTTCGAGGAGGCGGTGGGGTTGGCCTGTGAGAGTGCGGCGGTGCGACGAGTGGCGCGACAGTTCGGACTGTCCCGGAGCACGGTGCGAGCCATCGATCTGCGCTATCTGAGGCGCTGGGCGGAGGGACGAAGGAAGCCGGCATTGCGGCAGATGGGAGTGGATGAGCTCTATCTGGGGAAGAAGCAAAAGTTTCTCACGGTGGTGAGTAATCTGGAAACCGGTGAGCCGCTATGGTTTGGGCGGGAACGGAAGAAAGAAACGCTGGATGAGTTCTTCGAGAAGCAGTTAAGTGGGTTTCAGCGGAGTGCGATTGGTGCCGCTTGCGTGGACATGCATCGGCCCTATCGTTTGAGCCTGGAGCAGTGGGTTCCGCAGTGTCGCCTGATCTACGACAAGTTCCACGTCATGCAGCATGCCAACGACGCGGTGTCGGAAGTTCGACGGGCGGAATTCTTCCGCAAGGGTGGGGCGGCACGGGAGTTGATTAAGGGAAAGCACTGGCTGTTGTTGACCCGCTGGGTTCATCTGAACACNNTGGATCGACTCTGGGACTATACCTATGAAGGAGCCATGCTGCGCTATCTACAAAGCTGGATCGATCAGCTGCGCTGGCAGCGGCTCAAGCCCATGGAGAAGCTGGCGCGAATGTTGCTGAATCATCTGGATGGAATCCTGAACTACTGCAAGACCAAGGTACGGCTGGGCGTAGTGGAAGCCGTCAATGGAAACATCAAAGCACTATTGCGCCGCGGTCGCGGCTACCGCGATCTCGATTATCTGCTGCTGAAGGCGCAGCGCCTGGCAGCCACCAAGACCGAATTCGTCGCTTTCCAGAAAGCCGCGTAGAATGCACACTTTTACAGATTATGGTCCAGAGCCGGAAAAGGTCGTCAATAGCACCC
>PLEA01000087.1 GCA_003136335.1 Acidobacteriaceae bacterium
CGAGATAATGATTTCACCCTTGGCGTCGAAAGTCAATCCGTCCCGGGGCGCACGACCCCAGAGTGCAGGGTGGAGTTTGATAAGGTGTGGGTGCGGTTTTCTTTCCCTATCTGACAGCGTATACTGTTGTCAGACAGGAGGCATCCGAATGACCATCTCCTTAAAGGCTCTTCACGACAAACGCGAGCAACTCAAAGCCGGTCTGGCTCAGATCAGCGATCTCCGTCGCGGCTCTCTCACCGCGCGATTCCGCAAGTGTGGCAAGCCCAACTGCCACTGTGCACAGAAAGACTCCCCGGGACACGGCCCCTCCTACTCGCTGACTCATGCCAGCGCGGGAAAGACCATCACCCAAGTCATCCCCCAAGGACCGGCGGTCGATCGTACCCGAGCGCAGATCGCCGAATACCGTCGTTTTCGCAAACTGGTGCAAGAACTGATTGCGGTCAGCGAACAGCTCTGCAACGCCCANNCTGCAGCAGCCGGAAGCGATGGTGGCAGAGGAGAGTAAAAAAAAACCTCTTCGCCGATCTATTGGCCACCGACGTCGTTCAGGAAATTGAGACGCTCCTGGGCCGTCAGGCGGTGGAAGACCTGGATCTGGAAGCGCTGGAGCTGGCGGTGCGGCAACAGGTCTTGCAACTGGCGGGAGCCGCGGTCGAGCAACGCCTCAACGCCGACACCAGCGATGAGCGAGGCGCGCGAACTCGCTGTGATTGTGGGCAGGAAGCGCGCTTGGTCGGACGGCGCAGCAAGCAGGTGCAGAGCGTTCTCGGTCCCCTCCAACTGGAGCGCGCCTACTATCATTGCTCTTCCTGCGGCCACGGCTTCTGCCCTCGCGATAGGCATCTGGGCATAGAAAACACCTCTCTCTCCCCAGCCCTCACCCGCATGGTAGGCACGGTGGGTGCCATGGTCAGCTTCCAGGAAGGTAGCGAACTGTTGACCGAACTGGCCGGGGTGGCCGTGGATGCCAAGCAGGTAGAGAGAACCGCAGAAGCTCTGGGAAAACAGATCGCCGAAGACGAACGCCATTGCACGCAACCTTCCGATGCCCTTGCTCTACCCCAGACCCTGTATCTTGGCATGGATGGAACCGGGATTCCTCTACGGGCGGAGGAACTCGTGGGCCGCACTGGCAAACAACCGGACGGATCGGCCAAGACCGGGGAGGTAAAACTTTGCACCATTTGGAGCGCGGAATCGCTGGATGAAGAAGGCACTCCCATCCGCGATGCAGGATCCGTCACCTATTCTGCGGCCTTGGAGAGTGCCTATACGGTGGATACTGCTGCGGCACGTTCTCCCTTCGCCCAGCGCGTCTGGAGAGAAGCTACGCGCCGCCGCTTCTGCCAAGCGCCTCGTACGGTCGTGCTCGGGGATGGCGCCCTGTGGATTTGGAACATTGCCGACGATCAGTTTCCCGATGCCACCCAGATTGTTGACCGCTATCATGCCAAACAACACTTGAGTGATGTCGGAAAAGCTCTGTATGGTCCCACTACGCCACGAGCTTCTCAGTGGGCGGAACGCCGGAAGCAAGAACTCGACACCGGAAGATTCCGGACTCTGCTCCATGCCATCCGCCGCCAGGTCCCTCGCTCCGAGGAGGCGCGTCGCTGTCTACATTATTTCCAGACCAACCGCCACCGCATGCGCTATCCCGAGTTCCACGCTCAAGGCTTGTGTACTTCCACCGGCGTGGTCGAGGCCGGATGCAAGGTTGCCATTGGCACGCGCCTCAAACGCGCCGGTATGCACTGGACCGTTCCAGGCTCCAATGCCATCATCGCTCTCCGCTGCTCAAAACTCAGTGGTCGTTTTCAAGACTTCTGGGAGCGCCGATCAGAACGCAGGGCCGCATGATCCATCACTTTCTTGGGGTGCACCCATGTGCATGGCACTTGTGACGGTTGGCCATGCAAACCACACTCCAGCGGATTGTTGTTGCAAAATCGCCATAACCGGCCAATGCATTTTGACTCGTGGAATTGTGAACCGCTCGATGCGGCGCGGCTGAAGTGGTGATTTATTATTCTTCAGCCGGATTTCTTTTCCCTCAAGCACGCGAACTGGAGCATGTTCCAGTTCGGCACCGGCTCATTGGTGCGAGCGCAGGATTGGTGCGGCTTAGGGGCAAGCGGGCCCAGAAATTTGGCTCTCACGAACATACGCTCAGACTGGGAAGAGATTGGCCGGTTATTGATTCCATAACAATGCCGGCTCCCAGGCCCGAGTAAACTTGGTGGTGCCAAACCAACCATGAAGGCTCGGGTAGAAAGGAGCCGGCATTGTTATGGAATCAATTACGCTCACCGAGAATCGGCCCGAGTTTCGATCAAGGGTCAAAACGCGTTATAGAGATATTTCGCCAATGATCCAAAAGAGTGTCGCCTTATGGTCTTCGCCCGCCTCCCAATCGGCGCATAATAGGAGCTCGTACGGGTAGTTTGGTTGGAGGATTTCAGTGGGTAGTATTCGAAATTGAGGAGTTTGTCGTGCGTGAACGAATCGCGTCTCTACTCATCGTTCTGTCTCTAGGCACGTACGGGTGCGCTCAAGAAGGAACTGTCGAACACTGCTGGACAAATAAGAACAACACCGAGATGTACGCAGCTTACATGCTACGCGTCGCATACAACGAACAGGGATATTGGGAAACGAAGGTTGAAATAAGACAGGCCGGAACCAAGCGCGTCTTCGTGGTGCAGCCGGGACGGATCTACCACGTTGGGCGTTTTAGTGTTTCCGGGCGAGGCGATCTTCCAGAGGAGGCCATGATGGGATCGTCGCGGAGCGATACAAAGTTACGCATCATTGCGTCAAAATTCTCTCCGGTAGGTGGACCCGGAGGGTTGAAGACCCGCGCACATTGGCAACAGCCCCAACCACGAAAGCGCGGTTGGTCTCTCCACACCAGCTCGCGCGCCATGGCCTCATTATATGGTTCAGGCGTTTTGGGAGAAAAACTGGAAGTGCAATATCCCGACTGTGCGCTGCCAAATTAGTCTTCAGGACTGAGCAGTTTGGATCAGCGGAGCCATCCTTTCCAAGCGCATGCTTCACATATCAGAGAAGATGAACAGGCGAAGCAAAGCCACC
>PLEA01000171.1 GCA_003136335.1 Acidobacteriaceae bacterium
GGGTACTAAGATTTTGCGTCAACAAACCATGAGTAGTTCGCTTCCAAGATGCCTTTGCCGAACTTCGCATGGCCTCGACCAGCCCGTCAGCAGGCCTCTTCAGGCCGTTGCTGCCGGGCGTGAAGCCCGATAAAGCTGCGCGGCAAAAGCTCCCAAACCCAGGCAAACCACACCGAAATGGACCAACCCGCCGAGATAGGGGATGAATCGAACGACGGTGAGGATCAACAGGCCCAGCAAGAGTCCCAGAAACCAATCGCCCTTCGTTGACCCCGAGGGCTTCAGAAGAATCCGCCCCAGGAAGGCTCCAACCCAAATCTTCGCCAGGTAGATCGCAGTCAGATACAGCGCGAGCAACATGAGCGAGATCGGGAACCCAACCAGCGTGATGGCTGCCACGATCATCGCCACTGGGGCACCCGCCAGAACCGCGACCCCAAGCCCGAGGCTGAGCCAGCCTGAGCCCACCCCCTGAGTCGTGGCCCGGAAGAACGCGGGAAACAGAACCAGGCCCAGCCATCCCACCAGCAGGGCGGCAGCGAACCAGACGGCTTCGTGAAAGTAGAATCTGGGGCGGGCGAACTGGCTCTCCCTCCCATGCACCTGGATGTCACGCTTGCCCGCAATGGTGGCTCCGTCGGCGATGTGCGCTTCATTCATCTGGCGCAAGCGAGCGCTCAGGTTGCCGCCGACGCGGGCAGTGTTGGTCAGCGTCAGGCTGACTCCCGACATGGTCAGATCGCGGCCGATAGTGCCGCTCACATCGGTGTGGCCGCTGGCCAGGATGTTGACACTGCGCTTCACGTCGCCCTCGATGGTGACATCGCCGGCGGCAGCCACGACACCTTCACCCACATGGCCACGGTCATTCACACGCAAGGATTGCGCAAATCCGTAAAGGTTGTGAGCCAGTAGCCCGTCCAAGTCGAGCGACTCCGAGAATGTGTAGATGCGGCCTTCCACGGTTCCGCTGACCACAGTTCTCTTGGAAAGACTGACCAGGTCGCCCTTGACGGTGCCGAGTACTTCGACGGTCCGGCCAAAAGCGATCAGGTCGCCATTGACCACGCCTTCGATGCGCACCGTGTTGCCCGCGGCCACCAGGGTGTCGTCCACGGTCTCGTTCGCCGCAACGGTGACGTACTCAGCATGACGCCGCTCTAGGGCAAAGCTGGGCAAGGACAACGCGAGCAGCACGATCAGCAGGCGCAGGCCAGGCCGGCGTAGCCGCCCTCGTCCCAACAGCAGTGCGCCGCCACCCAACAGCAACAGAAGAGAAACAGATCCCACGACAGCAGCATAGTCAGTCAGCATGGCAGTACCTCCGCTTGCAAATTGGTCAAAAAGAGTGAAGAGCAGGTTCGCGCGGCCGCTTGCGCTGAAGGGATTGAACCATTCCAGCGCTGCCGGAATACTCAGTCCATCGAACCAAATAGAAGTGATCGACCCCAGCGCCAGCACCGCGGCCAACACCGTCAGATCGCCCCACACCCAGGACCTATGCAGATGCGAGAAGCCTGCTGGGCTGGGTGCTTCTTCGGGAAGCTCCTGGAGACTTTCGCTCAGAAAGCGGTTCTCTGCGCGCAATGCGTCCACCAGTTCGCGGCAGCGCCGGCACGTGAGCAGGTGGTCTCGCAGGCGCTGGGCCTCGTCCGGCGCGAGTTCGCCGTCGACGGCAAGGGCACAAGTCTGTTCCGAATAACATTCCATGATCACTTGCTCCTCGGGGCCAGTCTCCGGCGCAGCTCCTGCTTGGCCCGAAATATCAGCGCCGCCACGTTGTTCCTCTCCAGGCCCAACTCCTGCGCGATTTCGTCATAACTCTGCTCGCCGTAATAGCGCAGGACCAGCGGCACGCGATAGTTCTCCGCCAGGCGTTCGATGGCATCCCGCACCTGCACTTTCTCTTGCGTGCTGATGACGGCACCCAGCGGCGACGGCTCCGAACTGGCCGCTCCCTCGATGACGACGGCTCCGTCTTCAACTTCCACAAACACTTTCTGTCCACGCTGCCGGCGCCGCAACGCGTCAATACATTGGTTGCCAGCCACCCGTAGCAGCCACCTGGGGAACGGTATGGAACCGTCGTAGCTCTCGATGGAGCGTTGCAGCTTGAGGAAGACTTCGCTGGTGGCATCTTCTGCGCTCTCCCGTGAGTTCAGCATGTAACGACACAATCCGAATACGCGCCGGACATAGCGGCGATAAATCTCGCC
The DNA here is from genome assembly GCA_003136335.1 of Acidobacteriaceae bacterium. Next base: position 2,217 of record PLEA01000171.1, read on the forward strand.
CAGGGCCTCGGCATCGTGGATCTGGGCGCGCTGTATTACGCTTTCCAAACCGAGCCCCTCCATCTGCCTGGTTTCGCCCTCGCGGGGCTGCGGTTCTTTCGCCATGTTCCTTTTGGCATCCATAAAGCAGTACGCTGCAGATCGAAGGAAGTTACATACATTTTAGGGGGAAGGCTGGCGGAGCGCAGGCGGGCGCTCGGCTTCCGGCTTTCGGCTTTCGGAAAAGCGTCTCGATCCGGAAGCCGCTTTTACGATGCCGTGCGATCGTCGTCTTTTGCGCGCGAGAGATACATCAGTAACTGTCGCAAACAGTTAGTGCTTCTTAGTACTTTATCGCAGGTCCCGCCGAGCAGGAATC
>PLEA01000347.1 GCA_003136335.1 Acidobacteriaceae bacterium
CGCGCGCTGCAACTTCTCCTGCGCAAACAGTTCTCCCAACTGCAACTTCGACGCATTGACGATCTGGTTCGAAGTAGGATGGGCGGGAGCGCCTTCCACCTCGACCGCGCCCACAAAAAGGTTAGCCGAGGTCGTGAAGCTAAGCGCCACGCCGTCGCCCGATGGCGCAACTTCCGCTTGCATGTCGGCAAAGCGTCCGGTCGCATACAACGCCCGAATACTGTCGCTCACTTTTCCGCGATCCAACGGTTCTCCCACTTTCTGCGGCAGCAATTGCAGGATGTGGTCGCGATCGCGCTCCCCCACGCCCTGAATCTCGATGGATTGCACAAGTTTGCCGACATATCCCGAAATACCAGTCGTGGGCTGAAGTTGCGGCTCTTGCCCAACTGCAGATTCAGCTTTCGCCGGTGAGATATTCGCTTGCGACGCGGAGGATCGAGCTTGCGCTGCAGACCCCGACGCATTCTCCGACGCAACGACTGTAAACCACAGCAAGATCATCGCGGTCAGCACTGTCGCGTAGGGTTTCAGCAAACGTGTCCTTGGGCCCAGGCGCTATTCCATTTCGATCTGACGGCAACCGAATGCGCCTGGCTGTCCTTGTGCAAACGGCCAGGCCGGCGATTCAAGTCGAGCCCGGCATGGGGAATCATCCACCGGCAAGCCAGCCACTTATAATAAAGGTTTTATACCCTGACACTGGTGACCTCTTTGGCACAGCAATCTCAACCGGACCCACGCGGCGGGAGTTCGCCGCAGAATCCAGCCACCGACGAGCGTTATTCACGCCAGATCCTGTTCCGCGGCATCGGCCCAGAAGGCCAGCGAAAACTGGCAGCCGCCCGAGTAACGATCGTCGGATGCGGCGCAACCGGCTCCGCCCTAGCCAGCCTGCTGGCTCGCGCCGGCGTGGGAACTCTGCGCATCATCGATCGCGACTACGTCGAGCCTAGCAACCTGCAGCGCCAGTCGCTCTTCGATGAGAACGACGCCGCGGAATCTCTTCCCAAAGCCATTGCCGCCGCCCGCAAAATAGCCGCCTTCAACTCTCAGATCGCAATTGAACCCAAGGTTGAAGATCTCGTTCCCGCAAACATTGAAGCCTTACTCGAAGGAATGTCGCTGATCCTCGACGGCACCGACAACTTCGAAACTCGTTACTTGATCAACGATTACGCAATCGACCGCTCACTTCCCTGGATCTATTCCGCCGCCGTCGGAAGCTATGCCGTCACCTTGAACGTTCTGCCCGGCCAAACCGCATGCCTGGCTTGCCTGTTTCCCCACGCGCCGCGCGGCATGGTGGAAACCTGCGAAACCTCCGGCATCCTCAATTCCGCGGTGAATCTGGCAGCGTCGCTCGCCGCCACCGAGGCGCTCAAATTCTTGGTCGCCGGCCCGAACGCATCCCCACTGCGGCGCACCCTCCTTTGCTTCGACGTCTGGACGAACGAGCGCGCCGAAATCTCCGCCGCCCAGCCCCGTCCCGGCTGTCGCGCCTGCGGTCAGCGCGATCTCATCCATCTTGCCGGCGAAGGCCGCCCGCACATCACCCTATGCGGCAGGAATTCCGTGCAAATCCATGAGCGCCAACGTCCCATCGACTTCGCCGAGATGGACCGTCGCCTCCAATCCCACGGCACAGTCCGCCACAACGACTTCGTCCTGAAGTTCTGGCATGAGCCCTATGAGATGACGGTGTTCCCCGACGGCCGCGCCATCATCAAGGGTACGGCCGACAAGACTATAGCCAGAAGTCTCTATGCCCGCTTTGTCGGATCCTAATAAAGCCCGCGCCCAGAGCGGAGTTTCGGGTTATGATGCTGTCGTTCTGTTTTCGGCGCGGGTGCCTGCCAGGATGCGATGAAAGAATCGCGGGACGGGGCCTGAGGTCGAATCAGATTACCCAAGGTCTGTGGAGGAATCCTGTGCGTTCACTGAACACTTTGTGCATGGTTTTATTGTTGTGTGGATTTGCTGCCGCGCAAGCGACAGTGATCGGGGGTACTGCCAGCAACTGGGCCCCTGCTTACGGAGTCTACGCGGCGCCTTTCGTGCCGTTGGTTACAACTCCTTCTGTGACTCTTGCAACCGTGTCTCCTTCTGCGGCGGGAGCGGGCAATGCCACTTTCGTTAACGTAGCGGGCGCGAGCAACGCTACCCTTTCGATAGTGTCCCAACCTCCGGTTGGCGGTTATACGCAGCCGGTCTGGTACGGTCCCTCTGCGGAATCAGAAGCACCCGCCGAGCCGATGGCTGAAGGCAGGCACGCACACAGAGAGCATGCATTCGGCGGCGGTTTCGCTTCGTGGCCGAGCAGCGAAAGCGTGACTCATCTGATGGCGAGTTCGGGTGGCGCAAAGAAAGCTTCGCGGACTTACACCAACCAGGATATCGATCAGCTAAATCAGAAAAACGGCACCGTTAAATACGACGGCAAAACCGAACACATCTGAAATCGGTCACTACTATCTATGAAGGCTGGGTCTCCTTCTCCAAGCGAGACCCAACCTTACTCGATGGATGGCCTGCGCCTCGACGTATCACCTTTGCGATAGAGCTTCGAGTGCGTCAAAAAATCGAGGATACGAGATTACCGCCGCATCGGCTCGGCGAATGGTGGTCTGGCCTTGCGCCCGCAAAGCGGCAACGGCAAACGCCATCGCGATCCTGTGATCGCCATAGGAATCTATTTCTGCGCCGTGCAATGCCTGTCCGCCTGGAATTTTCAAACCGTCTTCCAGTTCCTCGACCTCCGCTCCCATGGCTCGCAGATTCGTCACCATCGAGGCGATGCGGTCCGACTCTTTCACTCGCAGTTCCCGGGCATCGCGCACTTCGATTCCTGTGGCCGTGTACGGTGCAATCGCGGCCAGTATGGGGATCTCGTCAATCAGCGCTGCGACATCTGCGCCAGCAAAGTTTGCTCCTCGCAAATTGTGCCCGACAACTTCCACGGAACCCACCAACTCTCCGTGCAGGTCGTGTAATTCGGTCACAGAAATTCCCACTCCCATCGTGATCAGTACTTCGAGCAACCGAGCTCGCGTGGGATTCATCAGCAGGCTGCTGATCAATAGCCGGGATTCAGGGAACAGCGCCGCAGCACAAAGAAAGAAGGCTGCGCTCGAAAGGTCACCTGGAATCTCCGCTTGAATGGCGTGAAGTTTTTGACCACCCGCAATGCGCGCTGCATTGCCACGTTGGATCACGTCCGCGCCGAACGCACGCAGAGCCAATTCTCCGTGATCTCTAGTGCGAAACGGTTCTTCGACGCGAGTCTCACCTTCGGCGAAGAGCCCCGCGAACAGCAATGCCGCCTTCACCTGGGCACTGGCCACCGGCATCTTGTAATCAATTGCCTTCAGATGCGCACCGGTGATGCGAAGTGGCGGATGCCCTCCATTTTCAGCCACGATTTTCGCACCCATCGCTGCAAGCGGCGCGACGATTCGCGCCATCGGGCGCCGTGAGAGTGATTCGTCACCCACCAGCTCGCTGGGGAACTCCTGGCCCGCCAGGATTCCGCTCAGCATGCGCATAGTCGAGCCGGAGTTGCCACAGTTCAGAGGACCCTTCGGTGCTTGCAGTTTGGGCCCGCGCCCGTGTATCAGGACGACATTATTATTTCGTTCGACTCTCACACCGAGCGCGGTGAGACAACTCAGCGTGCTCGCGCAATCCGCTCCGGTGGAGAAATTCTCCAGACGCGTCGTTCCCTCAGCAATGGCGGCCAGCAAGGCGTAGCGATGAGAAATGGACTTATCCCCAGGCAGACGCACCGCTCCCGCGATGTTTCGCGCCGGGCGCACTACGACCTTGGAGTCGGTGGTATCGGAAGGCATCAGTCACTCAATATAAAGGAAAAAGGAGGCAAGTTCCGTCTGTCAGGTGGAGGGGCTTACACAAACGCAAGACACAAAGCGAAAGCCGTCAATCGACAATTAACAATCGCCAATCCTCTACACCATCGCTTTTGCCTCGGCAGTAGCTTCGTTCAGAATATCGGCGGGCACTTCTTTGATGGTGACACTGAATTCGAACATGGGAGTCTCACTGCCGCGGCCCCAGCGGCTTACTTCCCAGTGAGCGCGCAAGAACCTGACGTCCGCGCGTCCGGTCAGATCAAGCAGCAGTGGATGCTGCGCCTGATAAAACTTTTGCGGAAAATTTGTAACCGGTTTCGGAGCCCAGGTTGCGCCATCGGCCGATCCGTAAATGCTCACGTCCAACGATTCCTGTTCGACGATGCCGGTGATATTCAGGCTGAGAAGGAAGACACGGTTTGAGGCGCCGTCAACATCCACCGTAGGACCATCGCCCTTCGCGTTGACCACGGTCTTTTCTGGAACCAGGAAGGTATCAATCATGCCGCGAGCATTGTAACAAAATAGCATTGCGCGCGGTGTTGTTATGCACTCACTGCATCGAGAAACTGCCGCACCAATTTTCCCGCCTCCTCCGGCTGTTCCCAAGGAGAATAATGGCCTGCCTTGGCGATTACCTTCATCTGACTGCCGTTAATTTGTTGTCGCATCAACTCCGCCTCGGCCACACCGGTAAGAATGTCTTCGTCGCCAGTCACAATCAGCGCCGGCACGTTAATTGTCTTTAGCGTCTCGACGGAATCCGGACGCTCCGCCATGCCTCGCTGCACCATCGCCACATCCTCTGCAGACATCTTGCGCATCATCCGCAATGCTCCCTCAACTAAATCCGGACGCGTGTTGTAGGTCGTTCTCCCTATCAGCTTGGGAGCCATACTTTCGAAGAACGNNCGCTCCATTACGTCAGCCGCTGCCTGCAGCCGCCCGCTGCGCGCCTCCGGAGTATCTGCTTGAGCCTTCGTATTGCACAGCGCCAGCGCCTGCACACGCGCACGGTACTTTCGCCAAAATTCGAATAGAACATACCCGCCGATCGAAACTCCGACAAACGAAGCGCGTCCTACTTCTTCGCGGTCCAAGACACGAGCAACGTCAGAGGCATGCTTTTCCATCGTCGCCGGGCCCGTGCCGATGCCCGAATCTCCATGCCCGCGCAAGTCTGGCAGAATGACCTTATAGTGTGAGATCAGTGCCTGAGCCGCTGGCTTCCACAAGTCATGATTGGCTGGAAAAGGATGGAGCAATACGACCGGCGGGCCGCTGCCCAGAACTTCGTAGAATATCTCCGCGTCGCCGCTGGCAATAACGGGCATCGCCAGATTTAAACACAGCCGGCGAAAAAGCTGAATAACAAGTCGCAAACTGAGAAGCGGACAGACCTCAAAAATTCCTACGAAGAATCTCCTCCGGAGCTTCTACGGCGTGATTGTTTGCTGAGTCGCAGAGGGAGCCGGCAGGCGCAATGGTTCCTCCGGCATCACGATCCAGGCAACAGGATATGCGATCAGGCCCACGCCCGTCATCAGCGCAATGAATAACCAAGCCAGGCGGACCACGGTAACGTCCAGATCGAAATACTCGGCGAATCCCGCGCAGACGCCGGCAATCTTGCGGTCGGCTCGCGGACGCACCAACCTTTGTCTGGCCGTAACCGCACCCACGCGTACGCCGCAGTAAGCGCAGACATTCGCGTCATCCTGAATCACCTTTCCGCAATAGTTGCAATACATGCGTGCCTCCTACAAATACGGTACGCGGTCCGCCGAAAGATGGTTCCATCTTTGATCGCGAAAGTCCCGGGGTTGCTTACGAATAATGCCCAGACGCGTCCATAGCACTGGCAGTGCAGAAGGTTATGAACCTTAGAGAAGATGTCCGGTATGCACTCAGACAATTCGCCAATGCTCCCGGCTTTACCGCCACGGCCGTATTAACGCTCGCCTTGGGAATCGGCGCGACCACGGCGATTTTTTCTATCGTTGTGGGAGTGTTGCTGCGTCCACTGCCGTTTCCGGATCCGGACCGGCTGGTTGCTGTTGGAGACATCCTCGAGGGATCGAATAGCGCTTTCCGTGATCAATCGCGGGTAACGGCTCCCGACATCCGCAACTACATGCGGGACACGCGGAGTTTTAGCAACCTTGGTGGCTACCAGGGAGCAGGCTTCGAATTATCCGGTACAGGCGATCCTACGGCTGTGCAGGCAACACGGATGAGAGGTGAGGGCTTTGCCGCACTACGCGTCGCTCCCCTGTTGGGGCGCGCGTTCACGCAAGCGGAAGACGAACAACACCAACCAGTAACCGTGCTCAGTTATGGCATGTGGCGGAACCGTTTCCAGGGGGATGCGGAGATCCTGGGACGCAAAATTCTTCTCGACCGCAAACCTTATACCGTGATCGGGGTGATGCCGCGGGATTTCCGGTTTCTGAATGCCAAGGCGGATATGATTCTGCCGGCGCGGTTCGAGCGCAACAAGATGGTCCTGGGAAATTTCAGCTTCCAGGGCATCGCGCGGCTCAAGGCCGGCGTCACTCTGCAGCAGGCCAACGCCGATGTGGCGCGGATGCTGGGGATCTGGCTGAAGGCGTGGCCGCCGCCGCCGGGATTCAGCCGCACCCTGTTTGAAAATGCGCGGTTCGGCCCCAAAGTGCAGCCGCTGAAGCAGGAAGTGGTGGGCGACATCGGCGCCACGCTGTGGGTTCTGATGGGGACCATCGGACTGGTGCTGTTGATCGCCTGCGCGAA
>PLEA01000335.1 GCA_003136335.1 Acidobacteriaceae bacterium
CGAACCCTTCTTCACGACCAAGGGAACGAAAGGAACCGGTCTCGGCTTGTCCACGGTATACGGCATCGTCAAACAAAGCGGAGGATACATCTGGGTGCACAGCGAGGTGGGCAGAGGAACGACGTTTAAGATCTACTTGCCCCGCATCGCCTCCACTGGCGAAGCCGCCACCCGGGTCGCCGCCCCAGCAGACTACCGCAAAGTCGAACCCGGCACGGAAACGATCCTGCTGGTCGAAGATGAGGCCAACTTGCTCTATCTCGCCCGCCAGTACCTGGAGAAGCAGGGCTATAAGGTGCTCGAGGCGGCGGACGGCGCGGTTGCCATGCAAATTGCGGTGGCGCATGAGGGGACAATTCATCTGCTGCTCACCGACGTGATTATGCCCGGCATGAACGGCCGGGAACTCGCTCAGCGCATTTGCGAAATTCGCCCCAACGTGAAAGTGCTCTACATGTCCGGTTATACCGAGAACGTGATCGGACACGACGGCATGCTGGATGCCGGCGTGCGCCTGCTGCAGAAGCCCTTTAATCTTCGCGACCTGAAAAGCAAAGTGCGCGAAGTGCTCGACGCAACTCCAACTCTCCCGGAGGTCGCCATGTCCACGCAATCCGCTGAACCACTCCAGGCCGCGCGTCTAAGAGAAGCTCCGTCTGCGCGCGCGCAAAGATTCTACCNNCTGCGTTATCGCCGTCTCGGCGAAGAGGAATGGCACGTGGGCACCACCGAGAATATCAGCCGCTCTGGCATGCTTTTCGAGGCGGACGAATTATTGCAGCTCGCCGCCCAACTGGAAATCAATCTTGTACTCCCCGCGGAAATTGCCGGACTCTCGGCGACGGAAGTGGTATGCCGCGGAGAAGTCGTGCGTACGATTGAGCAAAGAGGAGAAACTCTGAGTCCTGCTTTGGCCGCGCGCATTCTGCAGTATCACTTCCAGCACGGCCCCCTGCCGCGAGCCTGATGTGCAGCAGGCTAGTTGCTAGTGGCTAGTTGTTTAGTTGTCGAAGAGGAGCGCGAAAGCGCTCCCCTTATTTTTTGTACGCCGGATCATTGCTGAACTAGTGCTCTAGGGGGATAATGGCGAGTTCCCAGGCCATTTCCATATTCCAAGCTGATCAGGATGGGAGAGCTCCGTGAAAGCCATTCTCCTAGTGTCACCCTTAATGATGCTGATCTCTCAAGTCGCCATTGGCCAAAGTAATGCGGCGCAAGGCGCGGCTGCTCCATCCGTACAACAGTCGACAGTCGACTCCAGCGCAGGCCACAACGTCGAACTTCACGTCCGCCAAAGGACTCGTACTTGAAGATGGAACTCCGGTGAAGTTGCGGATTAACCGTACGATCTCCTCGGGGGACGCTCACGTGGGCGACACCGTGGACTTTGAGGTTCTCGAAGACATTACTGTGAATGGCACTCTCGTCATACGTAAGGGCGGGCTCGCCTTCGCCACGGTCACCGAAGCTCAAGCCAAGCGCAGAATGGCTCGCGGCGGAAAGCTCGACATAAATATTGACTACGTGAAGTTGCTCAGCAGCGACAAGGCGGCTCTGCGTGCGGTGAAAGATATGAACGGTGGAGGCCACACCGGAGCTATGGTGGGTGGAATTGTGGCAACCAGCATTGTCTTTTTCCCGGCTGCGCCATTCTTCCTTTTTATGCACGGAAAGGACATAAGCATTCCGAAAGGGACAGAAATCACCGCCTAGGTTAACGGGGACATGAAGTTGGACATTGCGAAGTTCCAGCCCGCTGCTCCGACCCAACAACCAGCCATGACCCAATCCGCTAGTCTCACGGCGACATCCTCTTCTGCAAAGCTGCAAGTGGAATCGAACCCTTCAGGCGCCGATATCGAGATCGACGGCAGCTTTGTAGGAAACACTCCGTCCGACGTACAAGTACCCGAGGGCGAGCACACCATTAGCGTGAAGAAGGCGGGTTGCAACGACTGGGAGCGAAAAATGAAAATCAGTGGCGGGAGCAGCGTACATTTGAACGCGGAACTGGAGAAGTCAGCCACCCAGTAGGCGACATGGCTCGCACATTTGTTCGATTGGAACAAAGGGAAGCACGCAGGTGCTCCCCTTCTTAGTTTGTCTTCGTATTGTTGTTACTTGCTGGACCCAGCCTGCATACCGTCGCCTGAGTCACCAAGCTCCAGGGCAAATTTCTTGCCTTGGAAGCGAGCGCCAGCAAGAGTACCGGTTCCATCGCCGTTCATCTTAATGACGGCTGCACTGTTCTGTGCCGGTGAGTTAAGGTCTACGACCTTCGCCGGCACTTTGGAGAGCACGGTTTTGCCTTGCAGGATGCTGACTTACAAATCAGGACAGCTGCCGTCCCACTCGAGTTTGTAGTCGCCAGCTTTGAGCTTGGTTCCGTTAACCGTCGTGGGAGTTTGCAAGCTCAAATTGGCTTTGGTTGCTGCGAACGCGCTGCAGGCCAGCAGTAGAGCCAACCCCATCACCAGACTTTTTGAAACTGTCGCGAACTTCATAGCTGCTCCTTATTTCTTCCCCGTCACGTCGGGAAGCGGTTGGGGGCGGCCCGGCTCACGATACGCGAGAAAACACTTGTGTTTCCGCACGAATCGCCTACAATACTGCCGCCAGGGTGGTGCAGACAAGCACAAGCTTGTTCTGCCGCGATGGGGGTTTTCTCACTTGGGCCGCCAAACCGAGCGTGAGAGAATCCCCAGACCCCGCAAGAATGTCGGAATCAGTTCTGGCCAGCATCACCTCTGCGCCGGCCTTTTACCCACTCTGAGAATTTACGTATTCGATGCTCTCGAAGTTTCCTCGAATTGCAATCTCTATCGCATTTTCTCGTCGCACTTCTTTGGACGATGGGCACATCGTTCCGGTAGCAAGAAACGCTGGCGAATTCATTTTAGGAAAGGAACATCGGGCGTGTGTTTTGTTCTGACTCTGTAGAGACGTAGCTTGCTACGTCTCCCGTGGCGAGGCGAAATGTAGCTGCGTCTCTACAATTGCATACGAATCAGTCTGCGTCCCCGTGCTGGCGCTCGACGGACCAGATGCTCGCCTGATCTTTCTCGAACGGATAAATGTGTACCATCCAGTTGAAGATCACGGGATGAAATGTTCCGCCGGCCGTTTCGCAAGCTTCCTGCGTGCTGATGGATCCTCGCAGGCCAAACTGTGGATGCGGCGCCAGCATTTCTTTCCTGCGGCCAGCCGGAGGGGCGCAGAAATTAACGTGCCACTGCGCCACGCTGAGCGGAATGCGCTCGTCGAGTTGCTCTTCCGTGAAACGTTTGGGCGCGGTGTACATCACGCCGATGAGCTTGTAGTCGTCGCCGTGCTTCTCATAGAGCAGTGACGTAGGGTGCTCGGGATTGAAGCGGAGCGCTGCTTCCATGGCGTACCCGTAGTTGGTGAAGTGGTACATCTTCTGCGCAACCTCCGGGTGGAAAATCTTGTAACCGTCGGCCAGTGCGGTGTGATAGTCCGTATATTTGTCTGAGGCCTTCCGCGCTTCTTTCGCTATCTCGCGGGCGCGCGCCGTGTCTCCCGGCTTGGGCCGGCGCAAGGTCGTCATCTTCATGTGCGGGCCCATGTCCATGTGTCCTTCCATGGAGTTCATGACATGAGCGCTGGCATCGCTGTCGGCGTCTTTCTCTGCGTCAATGGGCATGTCTTTCATTTGCATGTTCGACATATCGTGACCCGGCGTGCCGGACCTATTCATGCCCGGCATGGACTGCTGGCCGCCGGACTGCGGGCCGCTAGACGGAGCGCTCGTTGTTTGCCCCCAGGCGATGCTGCACGCCAGGATGGTAATGAAAAACGCTACTCGATCACGCATAGGAAATTCCTCACGATCTCAGTTGCTATTAACCCTGCCGCAGAGCGGATGTTGCTGCCAGATATCGCGGGTTACCTGCGATTACAGAGGTAATCGAATGGTCTCGAAGTTGCTTATAGATTTGCGCCCGATCACAGCGCCGTCCGTCGCGAGAGCGTCTCGCTCTCGCAGTGGCAGCGAGACGCCGCCACCACAGCCGCCGGGACGGCGACGCTACTTTTCCCCCATTGGCGGCATCGCGCGGTTTCTGGTACACCTAACTTCTTGACGCTCGAATCCGCCATCTTTCTTTTTTTCGCTGGAGTGCTGGGCGGAGCTCTGAATGCCGTCGCGGGCGGGGGGAGCTTCGTCGCGTTTCCGGCGCTGCTGTTCACGGGCGTGCCTCCGATTCCCGCCAATGCCACGAACACGATTGCGCTGTGGACTGCTGCCGCGGCCAGCGGAGGGGCGTATCGCAAGCGCCTGGACGTTCCGCGTCGCGTGATGATTCCCCTGCTCGCCGCGAGTTTGATCGGCGGGTTGGCCGGAGCGTTTCTCCTGCTGAAGACGCCAGCCCAGACGTTTATGCGAGTATTGCCGTGGCTAACCCTGGGAGCGACTTTGCTTTTTGCCTTCGGCAGGAAACTTGCGGGTGGGCGCAAGTCGGTGATCGATCACCAGGCATCGACAGCGGCGCTTGCGGGAACAACAATATTCCAGCTTTGCGTCGCCGTCTACGGAGGCTACTTCGGCGGTGGCATGGGCATCGTGATGCTCGCCATGCTGGCCGCGCTGGGCATGACCGACATTCACGCCATGAATGCGCTGAAGAGCGTCCTGGGGTTTGTGATCAACGGCGTCGCAGTCATCACGTTCATTGTGGCGGGCGCCGTGTATTGGAAACACGGAATAGTAATGATCGTAGGCGGAATTGCGGGCGGCTACCTGGGCGCGCACTATGCACTGAAGATGCCGCAGACATGGATCCGGATGTTCGTTGTGCTGGTGGGCGCAGGCATGACCGTGTACTTCTTCTGGAAGTCCTACTGAAGCGGCGAAGCGTTGTCATCCCGAGCGAAGCGAGGGATCTAGGTTTCTGCCAGTGCTACTTGAGAAGTCAGTGGCGCCGACAGGAACCTAGGTCCCTCGCTTCGCTCGGAATGACAACAATGAGGAATGACAACGACGAGGAATGACAGCGACAAGGACTATTCCTACTGAATCGGCGCGGAGACGTGTTCGTGGACGATGAGCCACTTCCCGTCTTCGTTTTCGAAAACCACCGTCCAGCGAAAATTACCCATCTCGACTTTCCCGGCTTTCGTAGTCATCTCTTCTTTCAGCGTGGCCGTGGCCCAGACCAGGTCTCCGTGCAGATGAATGCTCACGTCGTCGTTGACAGTGAACTTCGCACTCTTGTAGCCGGAGACAACAGTTTTCACGCCCTTCTCGTATTCGTCCCAGCTGTCGTACTTGAGTGGAGCAATGTCGAAGAACGTGTGCGGTCCTGTGGCGTAGAACTTGGCGACATTGGCGGTGTCGAGCGTCGACCATCCGTCCCAAATCTTCTGCAGGTAGGCTTTATCGGGAGCGGGGCCGGCATGGGACGGCCTCGGCGCGGCCTTTTTCATTTGCCCGGATCCGGCCAGGGTCAGGGCGAGCAGACACAGCGAAACGGTGATAAAACGGTTGTGCATTGCGGTTTTCCTCTGGGTAAGGATTAGCACAGATTTTCGCACACACGGTGACTAAAACTCCAAGAGTCCGAGGCTCAGGCTATCTATGTCGGCCTTCGGAGATACTTTTCTGTAGGGTCGTGGTCGGGGTCGCCTCGCGGGCAACGTCGGCATTGAAGGTAAGTGCGTCGAATATCGCCACGCCTTTTCGGGGGTCGCCGCGTGAGGCGGGCTGAAGAAGACTTGTGATTTTCAGGGTAGTCCCAGGATGAATCACGTCGTCCGCTCCACCACCGAAAATTACCCATTCGTCATCTGGGCGCGTTGGGAGCCCCACGTTACCATTTCCGTCCAGTCCGAACTGACTTACCGTGAGGCCGCAGTTCCGTCTAAAGCGGATACTGGGAAATTTGGCGAGTCCCCTCCCTGTGTTTGAGAGGTCCATACAAAAGAATCGGAGGAGCCCGTTGTCAAAGGGTACGGTGCCAATTCTGCCAGTTTCCAAGAACAACTCCAACTTGGGATGCGGTCGCTTCCCAAACATGTCGGCGATCTGAAAATATTCCATCGGAATCGTGCCAGAACCGACTCGAAGGTAAAACCTCCAGTCTTTTCGAGAACGCCTGGGCGGGCCCTCGGATGCCGGCACATGGATGATCACGAAGCCGGACTTCAATCCTGTCTTCTCGCTGCCCTCTACCGCTTGTACGCCTTCGATTCCGGGCTCGACGAGTTGCCCGATTGATCCAGCACCCCTGACTGTACGGCCTTCGTGTCAGCTACCGGCGCAGGCGACTCGACTAAGTCGGGTTCGTCCTTGGAAGTTGCTCTGGCCCTCCTGCCCACGACGAGCACGCCGCCCTCGGCATTTGTCAGTCCACAAGCCGCTTTTGCAAACACTCTTTGCGCATCCTCTTCTCTCGCGGGCCATTCCTTACAATCAAAGTGGGCATCCTCGCTGTTCCCAACCAAAGCGAGGATAGCGGCTGCATCCTGAAGTCGGCTAGAAAGCAGTTCTGCATATCCGGGCATGGCCTCTATATTATCCGCGACTAACCGCGGCTAGACAGTGGCGTGGGAATTTGACCGATTTCCACAGCACACGCTAAAATGGTTGAGTTTGACTGTACTCGCCGACCCGTTCTGGGGACGCCTGCCTTGGCTGCTGAAACGCCGCGGCGGAAAACACAGCAAGCACAGGAAAATAAGCAAGCCCCTTGGTTGCGCCCGTGTGCGCCCTGGGTTTCAGTAGAGTTCCGTTTGAGAGTTCCGTTTCACGAGTTCCATTTACGGGCTTAATTTCACGACATTTGACGGAGGCATACGTATGTACGCGGTTATCCGCGCCGGTGGAAAGCAATACCGGGTGGCGCCCGGCGATGTAATTCGAGTGGAGAAAGTGGGCACCGGCACCGACGGTCTGGTGGAGTTCCCGGTGGTGGCGGTTTCCGGCGAAGAAGGCAAAGTGGGCCAACAGTCGGACGCACGCGTAGTCGGCGAAATTGTGGAAGAAGGCCGCGGCGCGAAGATCCTGGTGTTTCACTACAAGCGCAAGAAGCAGTACAAGAAGCTGCGCGGACACCGGCAGTCGTATACCGCTGTGCGCATCACTGAGATCTCCTTCGATGGGCAAAGCTTCAAGGCTCCGGAACTGCCTAAGAAACAAGCGAAGCCCAAGAAGGCGGTGAGTGCGGAAGAGCACGAGCCTGAAGCGAAGGCCGCCAAGGGACGTGCCAAGAAAGGGCACGCGAAGAAGAAAGCTGCACCGAAGAAGGCTGCGGCAAAAAAGGCTGCGCCAAAAAGGAAGAGGTAGTAATTGCTCAAGTCTTGGGCTGGACGGGCGAGGCGCCCGCCCCCACACGATTCTACTGGCAACTAGCCACTGGGTTTGATATGGCACATAAAAAAGGACAAGGCACTTCACGAAACGGCCGCGATTCAAACGCGCAGCGGCTGGGATTCAAGGCGTTCGGCGGGCAGATCGTGCCCGGCGGCACCATTATTGTGCGCCAGCGCGGCACTCGGGTAAAACCGGGGCTTAACGTCGGCCGCGGCAAAGACGATACGCTGTTTGCCAAGATCACCGGACGCATCAAGTTCCTGAACAAGGGCTCGATGGGCAAGTTCGTGATGGTCGAGCCGATGGAAGCCGTGGAGTAGTTCGCGTTTTCGTCTGCACGCGCGCGCATCGCGGCTTAGCGGCCGCAACTAGTTGCCGACGCGGCTTCAGCCTCGCCTTCGGGACGAGGCTTTTGTTTTGGCGCATGCTCAGCATTACGAAAGGCAAGAACCAGTCTCAGTTAGCCACCATGTTCATCGACGAGGCAAGAATTCGAGTTAAAGCAGGCGACGGCGGCAATGGCTGCATGGCGTTCCGGCGCGAGAAGTTCGTTCCGCGCGGCGGACCCTCGGGCGGCGATGGCGGACGCGGCGGCGACGTCGTCATGGAATCGAGCGAGCGCCACAATACACTGGTGCATTTCCGCTTCAATCCCGAATACACCGCGCAGCGCGGGCGGCACGGTGAAGGCAGCAACCGGTCCGGTCACGAAGGCGAGAGCGTGGTTGTTCAGGTGCCGGTCGGCACCACGGTCATCGACCAGGAAACCGGCGAAACTCTGGTCGATTTCACCGAGGACGGGCAAACCTGGCTCGCGGCGAAAGGCGGGCGCGGCGGCCGCGGGAACCAGCATTTCGCCACCGCCACCCATCAGGCGCCCACTGAGCACGAAGATGGAAAGCCGGGCGAATTCAAAAAGCTCCAGCTCAAGCTGAAGCTACTGGCCGATGTCGGGTTGGTGGGCTATCCCAACGCCGGCAAGTCGACGCTGATCTCGCGGATTTCGGCCGCAAAACCGAAGATTGCGGATTATCCTTTTACTACGCTTGAGCCGCACCTGGGCGTGGTTTCCGCCGATCCCGACGCCGCGCCGGGACAAGGCCGCACTTTTGTCGTGGCCGATTTGCCGGGGCTGATCGAAGGCGCGCATGAAGGCGTCGGCCTGGGCGACAAATTCCTCGGCCACACCGAACGCTGCCGCGT
>PLEA01000363.1 GCA_003136335.1 Acidobacteriaceae bacterium
AAGGCGAGAAGAGCTGGCGGCGCAGGCCCGTTGCCGTGCTCACGATTCTGCTCGCGGCGATTGCGCTGGGGACGCTGACAGACCTCGCGACATATACGCCGTGGAGCCCGGTGATGGATGCGTGGAGCGGGCTTCCGATTCCCGCTGAGTTTCTCCACAACCGCTCGGCGCTGGAGAGGCAAGGCGCCCTGGTTTTTCAGTTGAAGCAATGCCACAACTGCCATTCTCTGGGCGATCGAGGCGGAAAGCGCGGCCCTGCACTAGACGCCGTAGCCGTGCGATTAACTTACGACCAACTGATTCGGCAAGTGATCCAGGGTGGTGGCAACATGCCCGCTTACGGCAAGAATTTGAACCCTGCTCAGACCACGGCGATTGTCGCATTCCTTGAGACCTTGCGTCCTGCGGGACAATCGCCGGCACGGAACGCCTCGCGTGCCATTGCACTTGGAAGCGAACCGGCAGAGTCGCCTTTGACCGATCGATGAGATTTGCAATATGAGAATTTCACAATACCCATGACAGCGGACGCCCAAGCTATTTTCGAGTCATGGTCCGCCCCCGTCGGGGTGAACGGGGCGCTTAGTCTCGCAGCTCTGGCCTATTCGATAGGCTGGGTCCGCCTCCATATTGCTTTCCGAAACCTAATTTCAGCTTGGCGGCTTGCCGCATTTCTTGCTGGAATTGTTTCACTATGGATCGCAATCGGCTCCCCCGCGGAAGCGTTTGATGATGTTTCACTCACCGTTCACATGGGGCAGCACCTCTTGCTAATGTCGATCGCCCCTCTTTTGATTCTGCTTAGTGCGCCAACGGTTCCGCTCCTTCAGGGGCTTCCAAGGTGGCTGATTCGCAGCATCGTCGGCCCACTGTTACGGTGCGACTGGGCGCGTTGGACATGGCGGAAGTCGCGCGGCCCGTACGAGCGATCCAGTTATGGGCAACGCTTTCGGATTATTGGGCGCTGACCAAACCGGAAGTGAATTTTCTAATTCTCGTCACAGCGCTTGCAGGTTTCTATTTGGCATCCAAACCTGGCTCTCGCGGATTACGTGTATTGCTGGCTGGTCACATGCTGCTGGGTACGCTGATGGTAGCGGCAGGCACCGGAACGCTCAATCAGTTCCTTGAGCGCTCCTTCGATGCGCAGATGCGAAGGACAGCGCGGCGCCCCCTTGCGTCGGGAAGACTTAAAGCTTCTCACGTTCTCTGTTTTGGAACTTTATTGGCCCTGGCAGGTACGGTGAATTTAGCTATGACCGTAAATGTATTGACGTCCTTGCTGGCAGTCATCACGCTGCTGAGCTACCTGTTTCTGTACATGCCACTCAAACGACAAACGCCGCTATGCACTTTGATTGGCGCGTTTCCTGGTGCTGTACCGCCGTTGATCGGTTGGGCTGCGGCGCGCGGTCGGCTAGATCCCGAAGCTTGGGTGCTTTACGCCATGGTCTTCCTGTGGCAGTTCCCGCACTTCATGGCCATTGCCTGGATCTATCGCGAAGACTACGCCCGCGCGGGCATCCAGATGCTTCCGGTTGTGGACAAGAAGGGCGACGCGACGTTCCGGCAGATCATTACGACTTCGGCGATCCTGGTGTGGGTGAGCGCGCTTCCGTCGGTGGTTGGCATGGCGGGCATCACGTATTTTTTCGGAGCGCTCGCCCTCGGAATGATTCTGCTGCAGGTGGGATTGTGGGCCAATCGTTCAAGAACAAATCACCGCGCCAAATGGCTGATGCACGCAACTGTCGCGCACATTCCGATATTGCTCGCATGGCTGGTGCTGGATCGTTTGATTACGCGATGACCATTGCGATCCCAGTCGAATCCCTTCCCAAAATCAACGCTTCTCTGAACGCCGCCTGTACGGTTTTCCTAGTGCTCGGGTTCATTTGTATTCGCAACGGAAAGATTCGCTATCACCGCTTTTGCATGATCGTAGCGTTCCTGTGCTCGACGGTTTTTCTGGCTCTGTATCTCTATTTTCACTTCCATGCGGGAATCATTCGATTCGGCGGGCAGGGCTGGATTCGGACGGTCTATCTCGCCATTCTCATCTCGCACACGACACTTGCGGTGATCATCGTGCCGCTCATATTGATTACGCTCTCGCGCGCCCTGCGCGAACGCTTTGACCGCCATCGCGCGATCGCCCGCTGGACGCTGCCCCTGTGGCTTTATGTCTCGGTCACCGGCGTGATTGTTTACTGGCTGCTGTATGTCGCCTACACGCCCATCTGGCCCGCCGGGTTCAATTCCTAGCCCGACGGATCGAAGGCGATATCCGTCGCCCGGATCGTTATTTGTAGGAAACGACGGCCTGGCCGTTTTGAACCTGGATGTCGCTGATGTCGGGGGGGAGCTTGAGCTTTTCGCGATTTTCGGGCGATTCCATCATTTTTGACACCACGGACTCTAGCATGGACTGCGGCAGGGGCAGCGAACCAAGCTTTCCTGCGACCGGTATGAACTTCATGTAGCCGTTCTCGGAGCCCAGGTGGCCATCGAGCTCGAGCGATAAATCTTTCCCGTGGAAATCGAATATGACATGCGCCTTCACCAGGTCGCCCTCCATGGTGACGTTTACATCCTTCACCGATGATTGCACCTGTTCGACTGTTGCAGCGTCGTTGCTGGAAAGCGCGGCCAGCGCTCCGGCGTTCGGATCAGCCGAAGCCCCGCCTACGGTCACCCCTGGCGGTGTTGCGGCGGGCGACGGTACGCTCGCAGAGGGCTGCGGTGCACCACCCATCTGGAGATTTTGTTGCAGATAGGAGTTCAGTTCCGTGGGGTCGAGTTGAACCTGCGCGGGCTGGCCGGCGGCCTTGGCCTGGTCTGCGGCAGCAAACTTCTGTTCGACTCGTGAGGCGGCGCTGGGATCATTTGCGACGTTCGGCGGCGGCGATTTGCGTAAGACCAGCGCCACGGTCAGAACCAGGCCGGCGGTTGCGCCCCAACCCAATACTCGATACAGAGTCTTGTATAACGCGGGGTTCGACATTGATCCTCCCCTTCGATTTCAGTCTAGCAAGGGGGGAACTGGGGCGGGAGATCGCGCCGGGTGGCCGTCGCCTATCGTCCACTGGCCCTGCGGTCAGGGGATGGTTCCGACCGTTCCGGTGCGGTCAACTACACCCCTGACAGAGGGGGCATGGTTTCCGGCAGTTATTAACGCCAAGGAACAAGGCATACGTACTCAAGTTGATACTTTCCCCGCAGCTACCCAAACTTGAAGCAGGCCAAGGCAGTTTCGGCCCGCGGATTCTTCGAATTCTACCCTTGGGCACAGGCCGAGAATGCCACCAGTTTCTCTCAATTTGGCGATTCACGCGCGGGTACGATGCGCTGCGGTGCTGCTGGTGTTTTTCATCGCACCGACCGTGCATGCGCAATCGCAGGACGAAACGGCTTCGAATCCTCCCGATGCGAGCTTGCCGCAAATCAGTCCCGTGCCGGTACTTTCCGCAGGATTGGCTTTCAACACGTTCATCCAAGGCGGGACGCCGAACCTCCACCCGCTGGTCTCCCCGGTAATCCTGATACCCATCGGCCAGAACTGGCTGATCGAATCGCGCGATACTTTTGAGATCAATCTCGCACCGGTCCCGGGGGAAAACGGATACAAAGGCTACCTTCAGAAGGAAGTCGACTACTTGCAGCTGGATTACATCGCCAACCGTTACTTCACGATTACGGTCGGAAGGTTTCTGACGCCGTTCGGAGTCTACAACGAGCGCCTCTACCCCGTCTGGATTCGCGACCTGCAAAGCGATCCATTGATTCTGCCGATCTCAACGGGCCCGAGCGGCGCAGCAACGGGCGCGATGGTGCGGGGTGGATTTAAGGCAACACCCAAAATGGAAATCAATTATGCGACCTATTTCTCGACGTTGAGCAGGGACACTCCGTTTGATTCCGATCGCGACATTGGGGCCAGGGCCGGCATATTCCTGCCGGGTCCGCGGCTTGAGGTCGGCGGTTCGTTTCAGCACCTGCTCGACGACCAACATTCCAATGCCTTCGGATTTCATTTTGCGTGGCAGCCGCCGCCTCTGCCGCTGGACATTCGCGCCGAATATGCACGCTCACAGAACGGTAGCGGGTACTGGGTCGAATCGGCCTATCGGCTGAGCCAGCTGCCTGTGTGGCACGATGAGATGCGGCGTGTCCAACTGGTCGCGCGGATGCAGCAGTTCTATCTTGGCAAAGTGCTGAACGTCAACCTGCCCCAGGTAAACGCGAACATGTTTGAGTTCGGGATGAACTATTACGTTCGCGACGATTTTCGGTTTGTGACCAGCTATGGGCGGCAATTCGCTCCCTACGGCGGTAACATGAACGTGTGGACACTGGGCGTTACCTACAGGCTCGCGCTTCCGGTGGGGCATGGAGACATCCAGTGAGCAGCCGGCGCGTGATTCTTTCAGGCGTGCTGGTGTTCGCGGCCGCCTCGCTGCTGTTGGCCGGCTCGTCGCCAGGCCAGCAGGGCGGCACCCCTCGACCCGCCCCGCCGGGCAGTCCCGCGACCGGTCGGTCGCAGGCTCATGCGGCGAGCCCGCAAGACGACGAGGCTTTGCGAGTGGAAGGTGAGAAGAGATTTCAGGCCAACTGCAGCCGTTGCCACCAAGCGCCACACAAGTTCCCGCCGCGAATGGTGCTGACAATCGAACGGCACATGCGGGTACGAGCGACGCTCACCGACGAGGACATGCGGCTGATTGTTCGCTACTTGACACAGTAGGAGCATTGCGATGATCCGGGAAGGAGATCGCTTGAGTACGAACGGACTGCGTCAGAGTCTGCTCCGTGCTGTGGCGTTGACTTTGACGCTCGGACCTCAAACCGCCCAAGTGCAGGCGCCGCACGTGATTGAAATTCTGGCCGATCACGACAGCCGGTTTAAAATGGCGGGACAAAAGGAACCGGTAATCACAGTCCACGCTGGCGAGCTGGTCACTCTGCGGATCACGGCAATTAAGGCCAAGAACCACAATCGGGACGGCTCGATACACGGTTTCTCGCTGCTCCGCGCAAAGGACAGGTCGCGCGTGCCTGGATGGGATTTCCTGCTCAAGCCGGGCGCGCAGGAGTTCATGCTCAACGCCCCTTCTGAGCCGGGAGAATATGTAGTGGTCTGCACGGTGATCTGTAGTGCCGATCATGAAGGCATGCATATGCGCTTTGTGGTCGTGCCGTAGGCGCAAGTGGCGGGGTAGTACGTTTGAGGTGCCCGGGAATCCCGGCGCCGTGACTACAGAATTGAAAATTTGAGGGAGAGAAAAGATGACAAGCAGGAGATCAAGATTCGCAAT
>PLEA01000661.1 GCA_003136335.1 Acidobacteriaceae bacterium
TACCCACTGTGCGCCGGGCGCACATGATTCTCAGTGATGCGCGGGTATCCCCAAGTTTACTCAGGTATGGGGGAGTGCCTCCCCCCTTGTTACAAATCCCGAACGGTCGATTCGCGCCACTTTACTCTAGGCGATTTCGGACATATAGTTGCCCGCGAGCTTGACGACGATGAGCAAGAACGATGAACTAGACGATGCACTCGCTCTCGCCGAGGAACTCTGCACCTCGGACCAGATAAAAGACGTCCTCAGAAAGCGCAAAGGGGATGAGAATGTACGCATTTCAGCCGAATCGAAAGAAGACTTGGTTCAACATCGTCCGCGCCTCGGATAACACCGTAAGCATGGCCGTTAAAGGTGTTTACTTCGCTCCCAGCAAGGCCGTTGATCTGTGTTGAACCGCCGTTCGCGGCGTCGTGGCCTGTAATGCCTGAGAAACCGAGCATGTGATCAAACGCTCGGCTCTCCAGCATGAGAACGAACACGTGTTCGATTAAGTTAGCCATTTACATTCCACCAGCAGCAGGCCGTGTGCAGGGTTGCTCAAACTACGCTTTCCTTCGGACCCTGTGCGTTCTCGGAAAACCCAGCACCAGTTCCGGCATCCGGGCTTCCTGCGTCTCGCCTTCGAGCCGAGCTGCTCGGTTCCTAGTCCAACTCTGAAGATGGCTTGTCACAGGCACCGCCCAATTACGGCCTTCTACAAAGGACCCAAAGCTCCTTTGCGTGGTCACTGTCGCTCGGCAAGGGTTCGTTCCAAGAGCCTGCTTTTACAAAACGAGTCCAAATCATCTCAAGGCCAGCGTTGTGGCAGAGGGCCTCGATTTCCTCCGTAGTGTATCGCTTATCCCTCACCAGCAGCTCTTGCGGCAGGTCTGTGCCTGCCTCAAACTGGTCCTTGCGGTAAACGATTCGCGTCTCCTTGTCGATCATGTAATACTCTGGGTTAAAGATTTCTCCCGTCGTTTCCATCATTCTGCTGGGTAAAAGTTTTAACAATCTGTCAGGATCAGTGCCGACGGAAAACCAATGTTTTGCGCGGCGTTCGGTGAATTCCATATTCATTGTTCGTTGCGGTTTCGCCCAATACCAGTTGATCTTCGCCGCGCGCGTCCTTCGACGTGTCCGACAATCTTTCCAGGTGTCCGCCCCGACGCCCTGTCCCCATATTCCTTCCCATCCGAAAAGTCAACCCTTTCCAAACGGTTTCCAAACGGTTTCTGCCATCCCGGAAGCATTCCAACTTGCCCCACAGCCTTTTGCTGCCCACAACCGGCGCCAAATCAGCATCGTACTCGATGGACAGATGGGGTTTGCGGAATCGCTGACCGGCTCGCGGATTCGATTGACTTGCGCGGGGGGCCGATCTAACATCCCGCATTGCAGGGCGAGGCGCCACTATCGGGCAGAACCTTCGGCCGTTACCAACTGCGAGAGTTGGTAGCGGTGAGCGGTATGGGAGTGGTTTACCGTGCCTGGGACCCCACACTCGCGTGCGCGGTCGCCATCAAACTGGTCAGCGAAGACGCGATTCCCGACGAATCGGCCCGCCGCCAACTCTATACGGAAGCCCGAATTGCCTCCTCTTTGAACCACGCCAATATTTGCAGGATCAAGGATGTAATCGAAGAGGCAGGCCAAGCCGGGATTGTCATGGAGTTTGTCGAGGGGCAGATTCTCACCAATGTCATTCCGGCCGATGTTGGGCTTCCTTTCGAGGTCGTAGTCGAATACGGAATCCAGATCGCCGACGCCGTTTCTCACGCCCACGAAAACGATGTGATCCATCGCGATCTCAAGAGCAGCAATGTGATGGTCAACCGCGACGGTCAAATAAAGCTGCTCGATTTCGGCCTTTCGAAAATCCAACGCCACAGCGAGGTTCCCAACTCCCTGCAAGACCTTTATACGAGGGACAGTGCAGACGCGATCGTGGGAACTCCGCCCTACTGGGCTCCGGAGGTACTGAAACAACGTCTGACCGATACCCGCAGCGACATTTGGAGTTTTGGCGTGTTGCTCTACGAAATGGCCAGCGGTCAGATGCCGTTCAAAGGGGCCACCATTGTTGAGTTAGGCTCCGCGATCCTGCAGAAGGCCCCTTTGCCGCTGCCCGAACATGTGCCGGCGTCGCTCTCGAAGATCACCTACCACTGCTTGCGCAAGGAGATCGGCCAACGTTATCAGCATGCCAGCGAAATACGCGCTGCACTGGAAGCAATCGAGCAGAGCGACGGCCGCCGTTCTCCGCGGCCACCCCACGGCGTGGCGCAACTGCCTGCTATCCGCTCGGTTGCGGTGTTGCCGTTGGAGAATCTTTCGGGTGCTCCCGAGCAAGAGTATTTTGCAGATGGCCTGACCGAATCCCTGATCACTGCCCTGGCGAAAATCGGAGGGTTACGCGTCATTTCGCGCACTTCGATCATGCAATACAAGCATGCCCCCAAAACGCTCCCGCAGATCGCACGCGAATTAAACGTGGATGCCGTCGTGGAAGGCTCGGTGCGCCGTGATGGCGACCGCGTGCGCATCACGGCCGAGCTGATTGAGGCCCGCACCGATCAGCATCTCTGGACTGAAACCTACGACCGAGACCTCCGCGACATCCTGAACTTGCAGTCGCAAGTAGCGCACGCGATCGCGAGCGCGATACGGGCCAAGCTAAGCCCTTCCGATCGATCGAGTTTGGAAGGAGTCTCCCGGTCGAGCCAGTCTGCGCTGGATCCTTCGCCTCTGGAGACGGCAATTCGCACCGGCGAGAGCAGCAAACCATCTGCTTCGATAAATCCTTTGGCGTACGACCTCTACCTGAAGGGCCGACATTTTTGGAACAACCAGGTGAGTGACGACGATTTCCGGAAAGCCGTGGAGCACTATCAACGCGCGCTCGAGATCGATCCACAATCCGCGCTGACATACTCGGGGCTGGCTCACTGTTCTCTCTTGATGGGTACGGGGGAATATGGCCTCAGGGCGCCTTCCGAAATGATGGAGAAAGCGAAGGTGGCCGCTCTCAAGGCTTTGAGTATTGATGACTCGATTGCAGAAGCGCACTTGTCGTTGGCGATGGTGAAGTTTCGCTTTGATTGGGACTGGGAGGGTGCGGAAAGGGAGTTCCATCGAGCGAATGACCTCAATCCCGGCTATTCCGTGGGGCACGCCTGGTATTCGGTTTACCTGGCGGTCCTGGCGCGCTTCGATGAAGCTTTCGTGGAAGCGAAGATGGCACGGCAACTTAGCCCGTTTTCGCCGGTGATGCACTTTAGCCTGGGTCTTTTGCTTTATGCCTCGGGCCAGAATGAGGAGGCAATTGAACAGCTTCGCGACACCGTGGCCATGGACGCCAAGTTTCCGCTCTCGCACGTTGTGCTGGGGCTAACGTTTGGGCGGAAAGGCAGATTTGAGGAAGCGATCGCCGAATTCAAGCAGGCCCTGACGATCGCGGGCGCAAAACCTCTTTGGTCAGGTTTCCTGGGACAGGTGTACGCTTCTGCGGGGAAGACTGAGGACGCGGTCGAGATCTTGAACGAGCTGTTCGCTGCCGCAAAAAACCACTACGTGCCATCCGTCGCTTTTGCCGTGGTTTACGCCGGCTTGGGGAAGATCGACGAAGCTTTTCATTGGTTGAGGAAAGCCGTTGACGAGCGTGACGGACTCTTGATCTACCTGAGGGTCGGGTCAGTCTTCGACGGTTTGCGTTCGGACTCGCGCTTCGCGGAGATTCTGGCCAAAGTGGGCTTGCAGAGAGATACCGGGCTCGACGTCGTCCATCCCCCGCCCGGCCCTGTTCCAAAGCCTGCTCGACCACCTCGGCCGTTTCCGGCAAAACTGCTTCTCGGGGTCGCCGCCGCGATCGTCCTTGCGATCGTCGCGTATGTCGGGATCCCACGGGTCATTGGGTTGCTTTCGCCGCCGAGGACAATTTTAGCTATCCAGCCTTTCAAAACCCTCGGTGGCGATCCTGATGCTCGCCGCCTTTCCGAGATTGTAAGAGAAGAGGTCTTTACGCGATTGAGCGAAGTTCATCCACTAAAGCTGGGAGTGGTCGAGCTAACAACGGCAGATTCTGAACTCAGTTATGAGCAGGTTTGCGCAAGTCGGGAAGCAACCTACGTTCTATCGGCTGCGGTTCACCACGACGGCAATCGATTGGCAATCACCGATCAACTGGTGTTATGTAAAGACCAGACCAGCATGGTGGGAGACCGTCATGCCATTAATCCCGATGGGGCAGGCATGGGTCCGGTTGTCGACGACATCGTTCAGAAGATATTGGCTGCGCTCCCCAGGGACGTACTGCCCGCGCATCAAGTGAACCCCAAAGCATACGAGGCCTACCTGCAAGGGCGTTTTGAGTGGAATCTGCGTACTACACAAAGCCTGATGCAAGCCATTTCTTATTTTCAACAGGCAATCGAATACGACGGGACTTACGCGCCCTCTTACGCCGGTATAGCGGACTGCTACGCTCTGCTGGGGTCCGCACCCAATACTGCTCTGCCGCCAGGCGAAGCCTTTCCAAAAGCGAAGACCAATGCTTTAAAAGCGCTCGCATTGGACAAGGGCCTGGCGGAAGCTCACGTTTCGCTGGGATATTCCGCGCTGGTCTACGATTGGAACTACCCGGAAGCTGAAAAGGAATTCCGCAAGGCTATCGAACTAAGGCCAGATTATGCAACCGCACATCATTTTTACGCTTATTATCTGACTGCTGTCGGAGACGTAAGCCAGGCCATTGCCGAGCGCAAGCTTGCTGTTTCGATTGACCCGAGGTCGCCACTGTTTAACACCTCGCTGGGAGAGGCGTACTATCAGGCGCATCTCTTTAGCGATAGCATCGGACCAAACCAGGCGGCTCTCGCAATCGATCCGCACTATGCCGTCGCGATAATCAATATCGGCCGTGCCTACGAGCAAATGGGGAAGTATCCGCAGGCTCAGCAGTTCTTCCAGTCTATTCTGGCATTCGCGCCACGTGATCCCGCTCTTCTCGCACTGCTTGGCCACCTCTATGCTGTCTCTGGCCAGAAAGTGGCCGCCCAGGGAATCATTTCGCAGTTGCAGCAGATCAGCACCGAAAGATACGTCCCCAGTCTCTATGTGGCGCTGATCTATACCGGCCTCGGCGACAAGGATCAGGCGTTCGCCTGGCTCGACAAAGCCTTCGCGGAGCGTTGTGAATATCTCGTGTATCTGCCCACGGAACCGACGGCAGATCCGCTGCGGAACGATCCCAGGTTTCCCGCGTTGCTGGAACGCCTGGGGTTGAAGAAATGAGCGCGTGAACCTATTAAAGGGGATCAGCAGCCGCAGGAATTTGAAGTCGCTGGAGCTTGGTCCGCAACCCTTCGCGGCTGATCCCAAGAATCTCGGCGGCGCGCGTACGATTTCCTCCCGTGTGTTCGAGCACGGACAAGATCAGTTGTTTTTCCATTTCCTGCAGCGACATGGGAGCGACCGGCGGCGCTGCTGACGAGGCCGCAGCCTGGCCGTTGCGACGCTTCCGAATTCTTTCATTTAGCAAGTCGGCGCCGCAGGGGACATCCGCAATCGCCAGCGCGGCTAGTCTCGACATCTCACTTTCGAGTTCCCGCACATTTCCCGGAAAACTGTAGGCCGCCAGGGCGGATAAGCAGTCCTCCGCCAGATGCGGCACCGGACGGCCGTAGCGCGCTGCTGCGGTTCTAACAAAATGTTCGGCCAGCAGCCTCACATCGTGCGGCCGGTCGCGCAAAGGAGGCAAACGAAGGGTGATGGCTGACAGGCGAAAAAATAGATCGGCTCGGAATCTGCCGGCATTCACCTCGCTCTCCAGATCGCGGTTGGTGGCGGCAATGAAGCGAACGTCCACTTGCTCGGTCCGGGAATTGCCCAGCCGCGTAAACTCGCCCGACTGCAGGACACGGAGGAGGTGCGGCTGCAGATCGAGCGGAAGATCGCCGATCTCATCGAGAAAGAGCGTGCCACGGTGGGCAGCTCCGATAAAACCGACACGATCGCGATTCGCGCCGGTGAATGCGCCCTGCACGAAACCGAAGAGTTCAGAACCAATTAGCGTTGCCGGAATGGCAGCGCAATTCAAGGCGATAAAAGGCCCCTTAACCCGCGGGCTGTGACGATAGACAGCCCGAGCGATCAATTCCTTCCCGGTTCCGGTTTCTCCCTCGATCAGAACGGGCAGATCGGTACTTGCGATCTGGTGTACAGTCTGCAAGACGCGCGCCATTGCGGGGTCGGCGGTCAAGATTCCGTCGGAATGGCTGTGAGCGTGTTCCAAAGCTTCCGCGCGGCGCTGCGCCTGGCTCATTGCCACTGCGGTTCGCAGTCGTGGTGCCGTCAACGCGCAGACTTCATCCAGCAAGTCTCGTTGCTCTTCCGTAAAACAATTGGTGACCTGGCGATTTTCCAGATAGATAAGCGCGAACGCTTCATCGCTCGCCACCAGAGGCGCGCACAAAACAGATCGAAGTGATAGTTGCTGGATGCTTGGCTGCCTGCTGTAGGGCTCGGTAATCGAAGCGTCCCCGATCAGGATGGCTCTTCCGCGTTCCATCACGGACCGGGCAATCGAGCCGCTGACTGCCTCTTCGGCTCGGGACAGCGCCTCGCTGCGGAAGTTGCGTGCCGCAGTCGCTCGGAACTCTCCGGCTTCACGCACCACAACGAATCCCCGATCGGCCCCCAGGCCCTCGATCAGGGCGTCGAGAAGCCCGGAAAGGAGTTCGCCATACTCGCCTTCTTTTAGAAGCGCTCGCGACACTCGATAGAGAAGACCCAAGTGTTCAGCTGGCGGATTTTCTCGTTGCAGAGTCATGCCAAGTCTTTCATTCGGGAATATAGCACTACTCAGCGATTTACCGTGGCCCTCGGAGGCTGGCCGTCGACTGTCAGGAGGAATGGTAGTCGATCTGCATACTCCTGTCTGAAAACGTGGTGGCGGTTGGTTCTTTGGAGAAAAACACAATGCAAACTAAGACGCTTACGGTTCAGTCAATGCAAGAGATGACAGAAAACCGGGCCAAGGCCTGCCAAGTTCCTGGGCACTCCCCGTCGTCGCATGCACGATGCCCGGCCCTCTTCGGGTTACTCGTCCTGCTGATTGTCGCCGCCGGTTGTAACTCTGCCAAGAACACCCTGGGCGGATCAGGGACGTCGATCCAGGGGATGTGGACTGTAACTGGGAATCTCGGTGCCCAGAGTGGATCCGAGACTTACCAAGTGGCGTTTGTTCCCAGTCCCTGCAGCGTGATGAGTCCAGTGGGTACATTCTCGGTACAAGGACCCGTGTGCTTTATCGCTAACAATAACACCGGGCAGGGCTCTATCTCCGGAAAAGGACTGCTCAGCAACTCAAAAAATACGGGGGAAGGAGTTCTGATAGGAGTGGCCTCGGACCCAGTTCCCGCAAATGCGACATTCAACCTGCTTTTCGTCTTGGGCGAACAGAATGGCAATTTCGTTGAGTTCACGGGCAGCGGCACAATTGCCAATGGCACGATGACAGGGACTGGATCCTGCAGCCCAGGCACGCCCATGTGTCAGGGCTTGAGTGGCACGTTCTCGGGAAACCAACAGTAGATGCGACTGTCGAAAATGGCAGTCCATCTGCACACTACTGGCTGGAAGGTGATTCGATTGGTTCTGTGAAAGCAAAAACAATGACAAGTAAAAACCTCGCGGTCAAGTCAATGCCAGGGATGATGGAAACCGGGCCCAGCGTCGCAAGATTTCCGGACACTTCCGCTCTTGGGATGCACGGATCGGGGCTCAGGATCAAGGAACCGTACTGGAGGCGGCTCATGATTTGGCGGCCCTGCTTAGGTCTCGCATTTTTCCTAGTGCTTCCTGCCGTACTCTGCGCTCAGAAGCAGAAAGGATCATGGTCCGATCTAAATGGCCTGAAGGCCGGCCGGGGAATCGAAGTGGTCGAATCCAACATGAAGCACCACGGCGGCGAATTTATCAACGTGACCGATGAAGTACTGACCCTCGAAGAAGGCGGATCAGACGTCTCGATAAAACGCGAGGACATCGTCCGCATCTCGACATCCTCCGCCCCTAGGCGTGGCGAGCATGCCGTGATTGGCCTGGTAGTCGGCGGGGCCATCGGGGCGGCTATTGGCGCTGCCTCCGGATCGAGCCACGGTTTCCTTGGTGGGTCCGACCGCGGAATCGCCGCTCTTGTTGGCATCGTAATTGGTGCCCCAAGCGGGGCTCTAGTCGGCGCCGTGATCCCTGCTCACACAACCGTCTGTCGCGCTCTCCCGCGTACCTCGCACCAGACGGCACCACCTTAAACGTGTGATTTCGACCCTCAGGCGGACAGTGCTCCAGCAGCGATCGAAGCCACCTGCACAACGAGGACAGCATGACCCAGAAATGTCTTTTGTGTGGAATTCTGATTGTCGCTCTGAGTGTGGGCCTCGCCATGCCCGCTCGGGCAGACAACCCTGCAAAACTCCTGATCGTAATTGCAGCGACGACGGCGGCTGCAGCGATTGCGGTATTCGTGACCGTTGCGAGCGTTCATCATAGGCGCAAAAAGATAGTGATCACCGGCTGCGTCATCGCGGGAGAGAAAGGGATGACTGTCACCGACGAAGAAGACAGGAAAACTTACGCGCTCTCCGGCGACACGACCGGTATTAAGCCGGGTGATCGGATGAGGTTGCTGGGCAAGAAAGTGAAGCCGAAGGGTCCCGACAAGACGCTGGTCTGGGAAGCAAAAGAAATGATCAAGGACTTCGGAGTCTGTCAACCCTAGCTGTACTCTCCGATCTTTTCTCTGGAGGTCTGCAAATGGATTCGTACTGGGCGCTGTTCGTAGCTTCACTCGTTCTGCTGATGGTGATCGCTGGCTGTGGAACTGGCGGCGGATATAACCCCAATAATGTGACGGTGACCGTTTCACCGGCAGCGGTCACGATTCCTGCAAACGGCCAGGTAACATTGCAAGCTGCAGTTAACGGCCTCTGCTCAACCTGCGCGAGTTACATCCAGTATTGGAGCATCGCCGAGGATCCTGACAACAGCGTGAACTGCACCTGGTCTACCACGCCGCCTACCGGTCCATGCCCAGGTGGCACGATTCAGCAAATACCAGGCGGTCTCAGTAGCTCCCTGACCGTGACGTACTACGCTCCCAGCACCCCGGGCACATTTCAAGTCTCTGCTGCGTGGTGCATTTGTTTTACTCCGGCAATTATTAAGCAGGGAATGTCGGTCATCACTGTTAGTCCCTGAGTTCGCTTACGAATTTAGACCAGGTACTTAAGTTCGTCATCGTCGGGAAATGCCATTTCATTACTAAGCGGCGTCGGGGCAATTCGATCCTGGGCTTCAAAACTACAATTCAGGAGAACTCTCATGAAACGCAACATCGCACGAACAACGCTTGTGATCGCTTCCGTCGCGGTGATTTGGGCGGCAATGGCTGTTTCTGCCATAGCCCAATCCTTTCCTGGCGCCGGCACTGTGATGACGTACAACGTGAACGAAGGAACCGATTTCCAGCAGGTGGTGGGCGCCACCACCCTGCCGCAATTCCTGATCGGTGTCGGCGAGATTCTTACGCAGGTCCAAGGCACGAATCCTCCGGAACGGATGCAGGCGGTGGCCCAAGAAATCCTCGAAGCACAGCCGGAGCTGCTGAGCATACAAGAAGTAGACCAGTGGTACACCGGAACCTTCGACCCGGTTGCAGGCACCTGCGGAACCATGACCCTCCAGTACGACATGTTGCAGGAACTTCTCAGTGACTTGGCTGCCCAGGGCGGGCACTACGAAGTTGCCGTGCAAGTCACCCAATATGCCTTTCCGCCTACACCAGGGCTTATTCCGCCCACTGATTACATTTGCGTTAGCGTGAACGATTACAACGTGATCCTGGCCCGCACCGATCTTCCTTCCTGGGTCTTCCAGTGGAGTAACCCGCAAACCGGACAATTCGTGAATGAAGTCGTTCTGCCAACTCCGGTCGGCCCAGTGCCGCTGCCCAGGTCGTGGGCCTCTGTGGATGCAGAGTTTTTTGGCCACTCTTTCCTCTTCATCGACACCCATCTTGAGTCCTTCGACGCGAATATCCGGAAATTGCAAGGTGGTGAATTGCGTGCAGGTCCGGCAAACACTTCCTTGCCGCTGATCATCGCGATGGATTCAAACGCGCAGGCGTTCCCCCAACCACAAGACCCGACCTATGTGGATTTTATGTCTGCCGGCTATAACGACGTGTGGTCCAAGCTCTTTCCGAAGCGCGCGGGACTAACGTGTTGTCAAGATGAAGCGGACAACAATCCCATCTCGCAACTTTATCAGCGGATCGACTTGGTGTTGACACACGGCAGAGTAAGGCCGTGGGGAGCCGTGTTGATCGGGAACAATCCGCGAAGCCGGCTGCCCGACGGATTGTGGCCCTCCGATCACGCGGCGCTCGTGGCAGGTGTGGTGGTGGGAAGCAACTAGGCAGACTCCAAACTGCGCGTCCGCGATATCGCACTGGCCCTTAGCGGGCCCTCAATTGACGCACAGTTATGGAGATGAGGTGTGATGTATGTACGTTGGTGCGCCAAAGGTTAACTTGCTTTTTAACGTGTTTGTTTGCGGCGTGGGGGGGGGGGGGGGGGNNCACCGCCATCATCGGACCCTACTCCGACGGGTCGGCGTCTTTTCACAGCGTAAGAATCCTTAATACACGTTGTGCGGTTTGGACTGTTTCAATTGACAGCCTTCCGATGCTTTCGAAGTAGCATTGCCCTTGAGTCCTTGACACGTCTATCCTGAAATTCGCCGTCTCATGGCTGTCTCCGCCATTTCGATTAGCGTCGTCGCGCGTAATGCTACGATTGAGGCGCGTTTCCTCGGCGGCATGCCTGCCTTTGTCCGCTCCTGTCCAAACGGAACCTTTTGCACGGATGGCACGATCAGCCGCGTTGGCTTCATGGTCCAAAGCGACGCACACACCTTTATCAATCGTCTTCGAGCCGCTGGCCTCGCACCATCCTCAGCAGGAGTCGCTTCCGAAATTGCCTTGGTGGAACAAGGACGCGGGTTCCTCTTTCCATGTAACTGGCTCCAGTTTGGACTCTTCGATGGGCACCATTCTGTATGGTTGGCTGGCGGGGATCGTGGCCGTTTGTTCATTCCGCAATTTGAGTTGCAGTCGAGCGTTGCCTCCATCAGTGCGGATGACCTTAGCGAGCACTTTGAGTTCATCGGTCTGAAGGCAAAGGTCGAGGTCTACCGACACAAGACGACGGGTGAACTCCAATATGTTGGTCGCCCTTTTCATCCAGTACGGAAATGGTGGCAGTTCTGGAAACGACCGCAGCCGCAGCTTGCCGACGCGGATCACCACAACCAGATTTACAAGACCGCTTGTGATTTGATCCAGTCCTATGTCCAACACCAATTGGAAGATGCTCCGCTAGATGGTTCTGCTCGGAAGGAATTGCAACGCGGTTGTGAAATGTTGTCGCGAGTACTTCAGTCCAACCCTGGCAATTGGAGGGCAATGTGGTTTCTGGGGATTGCGCACAAATATTTGCGGAAGCTAGAGCCCGCTTACAATGATTTTCTACGTGCCTATACTCTAGAGAAAGCGAACCCAGCTGTCGGTCGCGAACTTGCCGGCATTTGCATGGCTTTAGGTAGAGGCGAGTAAGCCGTTCATATTTCCCGCGAGGTACTGAAGGAGAACCCAACGGACGTGGGCCTGATATCAAATTACGCGTTGGCTTTGCTAATCGCGGGGAATGTTGCGGAGGCAGAGGCTACAGTCGAAAGGTCACACAAGCTCGACCCCGATGACCAGATCACACAACACCTTGCGCACTTCATCGTTTCAGTCCGAACAGGCCGGGCCGCAAGACCGGACCGTTGGCCACGATAAAACGGACCTGCCTTCGTGTGCGACTTTCTGCCGGTGATCCCAAGGTATTGTCGGAGAATGATCCCCCGCGTTTGGTTCAGGATCAGCGTGGCACGTGTTAGAAGACCGAAATCATCACTACAGGGCGGCGGTCCCCGGATCTCCAACCCATCCCATAAACAGAATTGTCCCCGTGGTTTCATCGCGGATCACAACGAAGAAGGGGCGATCGACGATCATTTGAAAGAGACGCGGTGTGCGGTTGAATCTTGCTGCCGAAAGCGGAACGAGCACGGCCGTAACTGCCGCTGCCTCCGTACCCTCTTCGTTCACCTCCGCGACCGCACGATGCAAAACTTGGTCGATGCAGACCGGAAGCTGCTCGGCTCGCACGCCATCGAACTCCGCACGGTCGGGGTCGAAAGCACGCTCCATCCCCGAAGCCTTCAACGCCGGTTCCAGTCGCGCCCGGTAGTCGAGCTTGACTCGCGGTATCTCGATCGTACCTGCAGCCTGCTCGGACCGCGCAAGCCACGACTCCCACGCACCCGAACTCAGGCTCTGCTGAAACTGCCAAGAATCGGTACCCGCCGCGGGCAGGATGACATGCATTGCCATGTCCCCTTCGTAGGGAAGAACTACCGCTTGTAACTGGCGATCTTCGTAATATGAGTAACGTCCCGACTGGCGCATCATCGGAAGTTGCTTCTTTTGTCCGGTCGCGGTGGTAAACAGCCCGTCACGCGTCATTTTCCGCTCGAAAGTCCTGGTCCAGCGCCCCTTGAAATAAATCGCGTTCACCGCGACCAGGGCGGTCAGCGGAGAAAGCACGTCCACGATGTGGCTGATCTTGCCTTTCGTTTTCTGGTTGACCCACGCGTTGATCCTCGGAACCGCATTGCCATTCCCAAAGTCCAGCGTCGCCAGTTCCGCGTCGTAGATGTCCCGAAGTCTGGCGGCGTACTCCGGGCGCACCTGCACACGGTCGCTGCACCAGAGCGAGTTCGCGCCCCTGACCTCCACATACTCACGCTGGCGGAACAGGGCTCTCAGTCCGGCGATTGCGAGCGCCGTATCGACAGGGTTGAGGCCTGCGATTTCGAGCGCCTTTGCCATAGCTTGGCGAGTTTCTCCGGTCGCCGCTTCGTGGACCATAGCAAGACACAGGATCACGCTAGCGGGCGAGAAGAACACATTCGATCCCTCGCCACCTGCCAGCTCCCGGAACAG
Source organism: Acidobacteriaceae bacterium (assembly GCA_003136335.1). The sequence continues at coordinate 13,097 of PLEA01000661.1, forward strand.
TCTGAAGGAGAACCGCGTGCCTGGTGACGTTGCGGTCTCGGTCAAATATGGGGTTATAACCGCAAACGACTCTCGCGCGAACGGCCACTGCATTTGAATATCCCCGGCGACGACTCTAAACAATCAGCTAAATGTACACCTACGTCGTCTGCTGGCAACGTGGTTATCCGATCTTTTTCGCGCTCTCGCGCAGCGCGCTCCGCCCGGATGACGGTACCATCGTACCGCCTAAAGTCTTTAAAGTACGTTCGATATTACGTTCAGATCCCACTCTCTCCGCCATACATCAAGTCACGCGGCCACCCGAACTACTTGAAGCGACTCGCACCGCGGCGCTACCCGATAGGCTTAAATAGTTCCGGGCGAGTCGCTCTGATCCACTTTTCCACGTCCGCGGAGGTTGGTCGCGAGTTTGAGCATCTCGTCCGCTTCTTTGTCCGACACGGACCCGGCAACGTCGTAGCTGCTCACGTTGCGCTTCTTGCGAAAGCCATCAAGAGTGTCGATGAATTTTCTGCCTGGTCCCGTCGTGAACTCCAGCGATTGGATAACGCGGTAGTGATGATTGTCCCGCGCGGCACGGTAGCCCGCAGCCGACATTGATCGCGACTTTGCGTTCCAGGACAGTATCGTACGCGCAATAAACCACGCCCATGCCGCCGCACCTAAAGTCCTTCGATCAGCGTGTCGAGCAGCCCGGACAGCAACTCGCCGTACTCGCCCTCTTTCAGAAGCGCCCGCGACACTCGATAGAGAAGAGCCAGGTGTTCCGCCGGTGGATTTTCTGAATGCTGAGTCATATCAGGTTCTTTCCCTCGGGAATATAGCACCGTTCGCTGATTTGCCGTGATTTTCGACGGCTGCCTTCCCTCGTCGGGAGAAATGGCATTCGATCTGCATAGGTTCCGGAAGATGTGGCGAAGGTTAGCTCCCTGGGAGGAGAAATGAGGATGAAGAATAAGGCGTTTGCGGTTCGTGCAACTCCGCCGGTGACAGAAAATCGGGCCCAGCGCTGCCAGATTTCCTGGCTCGTTTCTGCCTCGCAGACACGAGCCGATCCCCAGGATCGAAGGGCGGACCGGACGCCATTCATGACTCTGCTCCTCTGCGGGGTGGCAGTATTTATGCTTGTGCTTCCCGCCACTGTCCACGCTCAGAAGACCAAGGACTCATGGTCCAACCTGAATGGCCTAAAGACCGGCCAGGGAATTGAAGTAATCGAGTCCAACATGAAAAGCCACAGCGGTCGATTTGTGACTGTCACCGATGAAGTGCTTTCCTTGGAAGAAAAGGGCTCCGACGTTTCGATAAAACGCGAAGACATCGCTCGCGTCTCGACTTCGTCTGCCCCGAAGCGTGGCGAGCATGCCCTGATCGGCCTGGTGGTCGGCGGGGCTATCGGGGCGGGCATTGGCGCTGCGGCAGGCTCTTCCGGCTCGAAGACCGGTTTCCTCAACTTCAACACGCGTGGAATTGCAGCCCTTGTCGGTATCGCGATTTTTGCGCCCAGCGGGGCTCTGGTCGGCGCCACGATTCCTGCGCACACAACCGTCTATCGCTCTGCGCCAGGTACATCGCACCAGACAACATCGCCTTGGAGGGTGTGACCTCGATCCGTGGGGTCACTCCCCTCCAGCAGCAGCCAAAGGCGCTCGAACCACGAGGACAGCGCATGCCACATAGAAAGCTAAGGTGCGGAGTTTTAGTTATTGCTCTGAGCAGTCGTAACCCTGGCCGGCGTTCATCATAGGCGCAAGAAAATAATGATCACTGGCTGTGTGATCTCAGGCGACACAGGCCTAACTGACGTTCAGCGTCTCACAGTAGCGCTACGGTGTAAAAGATGTATCAACATTCTTATTGTGTGGCCCTAGCGCTACGGTGTACTATTTACACCATGGCGAATGACGATCTAGTCTCCAAAATCATGTCTCAAATGGGGAGGCGCGGCGGCCAGGCCCGCGCCAAGGCTTTGACAGCAAAGCAGCGCCGGGAGAGCGCGATTAAAGCCTCAAAAGCCGCGGCGAAGGCGCGAACGCTGAAGGCGAAAGAACGCAAGGCCGCCCGATCGGAGAAGTTCAGTAAATGAAGTCAGTTGCCGTAAAGAAGGGACAGAGCCGAGAGAAGGCGGCCGGTTTCCATGAAATGGGAATCCTCCGGTGCGACGCATGCGGCGACGACTTCGTCATCTGTCATTCGCCCGCGTTTGTGGATAAGTCGGTCGCTGATCGGCAAGCACATTGGCTCGAAAAGGTTCTTGCTGAAGAGCACGAACGCGACAAGAGGCACGCCGACCGGATCGAATTGCCGGACTAGCTGAACCCAGGAGACTCTTCCGGCCAGCTTTGCCCAGCAACCGCCGGTAAACCATTAATTATTGGGCGGGGCTGGGAGTTTGGGCAGGCGTGTGACCGTCTCCTTTGGGAATAAACCGCGCCTCGCAGAAGATCACAACTTCGGCTGACCTTCGTTTCTCGACTTGGAAGTTCTTGCAGATATGAGTACCGCCAAATAGGCCGCTGGACTAAATATGAGTCGCAGCGCCAGTGCTCCCGCTGAAGCTTTGGGGACCTTGAAAACGATGGCGACCCGCGCGGTGCTCATACCAAAGGCGCGCCACATCGACAGCCGTCCGTGACGATCTTCCGAATCATCATGCTCGGAAACCGAAGTGATGAAGGTATTGAATTGAATGTCGTTCCACCAACGATTGAATAGATTGATCGACTCCTGCGCGACTCCGGGGACACGTGCGTCGAAAGCCGCAACGAACTCCTCTGTCTTCGTCCGATCCGAAAAAAACTTGTTGAGGATGTCGAAGCCGTGCTGCACTTCGCGGTAGTCGGCCATACAGTTCGTATTCCGCATCCACAGGCGCTTGCTCCTGATGATTTTCAAGGCAGCTTCGGCCGAAGTATAGTGGACAAATCTCAGCTCCTGAGCTGCCGTGTCCTCCCCAGGTTTTGCTTGCCTCTTATACGCTTCGTCGCGTTGCCTTTTGGCCTGAGGCATAAAAATTTGCTCAAGCTGGAGCGCGATTTGAACTTGTTCCGGTGTTAGACCTGGAACTGGATTGCTATCGGTCATACTCGTCCTCGTTCGCGCTGAATGCGGCCAGCGAATTTTCCTAACGACTTGTCCGGTGCTCCGGTGCCGGGCCGATCGCGTAGGTGCCCATCGCGCCGGGTCATCAAGAGCACTGAAGCCCTGCAGCGGTTCGCGGGTCATGCGAATCCGTACTCCCTTCTCCACGCAAACGACTGCGAGTTCCGTAATGTCCACATTGGCTTCGCCCTTTTCGGGATCTCGGTCGTCGTCGCCCAATTGTTCCTCGAGCGCTTTGCCGAGCTCTCGTCGCCGTCGCTCTTCGTCAGGTGTCGGCGCTGGGAACACGTGCTCGCTGAAAGGAATCAGAAAGCTCGCGGCATAGTTGCAGGCCTCGCGGCCGTTATCGAACTCAAGCGTTTCCGCGCCGTCGCGACCGTTCTTCATTAGGGTTTCGCCATCCTCGCTCACCACAAACCACTTTGCCATTTGCGTTGCTTCCCTTTCGGCGACCGAAGAACCGCAGGAAATGGACCGACTTGGGTCGCATTTGTTACGAAGCTCTACTTCAACAGTTTATTGTGCAACTCTGCGATCTTCTGCTGGTGTGCCCTGATGATCCCGTCGGCCTCCCCCGCATAAAACAGTCCGCGCAAACTGCCGCGCTTTCTCGATAGCTTGACTCTGGTTCATTGTTATTGAGTATAGGGGGAACGCTGTTAGTGATTCAGTAGAAAATCCCGCGGTGTCCCAGGGCTATGCGAGCGCGCCCGAGAGTAGGTCCTCCGCACCGCTACAGCACTATTTCTCCATGCTCACTTCAACCGCTAGTTTATATCCCATCCAGTTTGGAAGGAGCGAGGAAGATCAGAATCGATTCATATTGGGTTCGCCGCAATTGGGTACAGGGGAAATTTACAAGCCCGAAAAGCAAGAGGACCAGGCGCATTGATCTCTCGCGCCAGCTAGGGCGAGCACTGCTCGAAGCCCGCGATGCGCGAATGCTGAATGCATACCTCAAGGGACAGGCTAACCTCTCAGACGAGCTTGTCTTCCCTTCTGAAGCCGGTTCGATCCTGGATCATAGCAACGTGTATTTCCGGTATTTCCTACCAGCGATCGAGCGCGCCGGCATCCGCCGCTTTCGCATTCACGATCTCCGCCACACCTTCGCGTCGCAGTTGCTACAGGACGGGGCGAGCTTGGCGTATGTCCGCGACCAGCTCGGGCACAGCTCTATCTCGGTCACCGTGGACCTTTACGGGCACCTTGTCCCAAGCGCGAACATCGCATGGGTCGATCGGCTCGACCGGGCGACAAGTCAGCAACAAAATGCAACTCCCGCGCAACTGGATGAAGGAGATGAGCAGGAAGTATCGCTGGAAGTGCTTGAAAAGGATGGTGGCCCCGGGCAGAGTCGAACTGCCGACCTTCGGTTTAGGAAACCGCTGCTCTATCCATCTGAGCTACGGGGCCAATGCGGCGCAACCCCAGTATCTCACATGAGTTTACAGGGGCAGCTATGGCGCGCGAATCGTGCTTAAATATCCCCGAACGTCCTTGAGCCACGCCTTTCAACAGAGCCGACTGCGGCTGTCCTCGCAACGCCCCTATAACTGTTCGATCATAAGAACGGCCCGATCGGCGGCAAACCGGAACCTTGATTGCTGCGGATTAGAAAGCAAAAAAACAGGAAGCGTATAGTCCATTTCTTGAATCTGTTCTTGGTGAAGGTTAGTTCGAGCATGCGAAGAAAAGGAGCACACATGAACATCGGAATCATTGGAGCAGGACATATTGGTGGAACCCTGACCAGGCGGCTCACCGCACTCGGACACCAGGTATTCGTAGCCAACTCTCGGGGCCCGGAAACGCTCGCCGATTTGGCAGCGGAGACTGGCGCCAAGGCAGTTCCCATCACCGAGGCGGCTGATAGCGGAGAGCTGGTTGTCGTGACAATTCCCATGAAAAATATCCCCAACCTGCCGCGCGATTTATTTAAGGGAGTGGCGGATCGCGTCGTCGTCGTCGATACCTGCAACTACTATCCGCAACAACGCGACGGCCGCATTGATGCGATTGAAAAAGGTATGGTAGAGAGCCGATGGGTTGAGCAGCAATTGGCCCATCCCGTGATCAAGGCATTCAACAATATCTACGCTCAACACCTGATGGATCTCGGCCAGCCCGCAGGTACGCCGCAGCGCATAGCCTTACCGGTCGCAGGCGATGATAAAAGCGCCAAAGCCCTCGTGCTACGGCTGGTCGACGAGTTGGGATTCGATGGCGTTGATGCGGGTGGTCTGGATGAATCCTGGAGACAACAACCTGGCACTCCGGCCTATGCGAAGGACTTCGACGCCGAGGGCGTGCGGCGCGCGTTGTATCAAGCCAGCAGAGAGCGAAAGCCGGAGTGGCGTGCCACACAGAGCGGCCCTCGGGAGTTGGCCAAGCCCGCTTAACTTGTTATGCTAAGGAGAGCGCCCATGTACTTGAGCAAACTGTGTTGGTTCACGCTTGCGGCCGCACTTGCCGCTTCCCCGGCGGTGGGAACGCTGAATGTACAGATTCAAGAATACGAAGTGCCGACGGCGAAGTCGCGGCCGCACGATCCGGCGCTGGCTCCCGACGGCTCACTCTGGTACACGGGGCAGGGAGCCAATAAGCTCGGCCGCCTCGATCCAAAGACTGGCGAATTTAAGGAATATGCGTTGAAGACGCCAAACTCCGGTCCGCACGGGCTGGTCGCCGACAAGGACGGAAACATTTGGTTCACCGCGATTTCGGCCGGTTATGTCGGCAAGCTGAATCCAAAGACCGGCGAGATCGCGGAGTTTCGCCCGGACAATGGCGCGGAGATCGATCCGCACACGCCTGCATTCGACCACGATGGCATTCTGTGGTTTACCAACGAACAGACCAACTACATCGGGCGTCTCGATCCGACAAGCGGCAGGATGACTCTGGACAAAGTACCTACTGCGCACGCTGTGCCGTACGGCGTCGTGAACTAGCAGAACAACACCCCTTTCTTTTGCGAGTTCGGCACCAACAAGCTGGCCACCATCGACCCGCGCACGCTGAAAATTCGCGAGTACACCTTGCCGGCTGCGGGAGCTCGCCCGCGGAGACTCGCACTGGCCCCCGACGGCACGATCTATTACAGCGACTACGCGCGCGGCTATCTGGGACACTTCGATCCGACTTCAGGAACGCTGCTGAAAGAATGGATGTCGCCGGGCGGCGCGAATTCAAAGCCCTATGGAATCGCGATCATGAACGACGGCCAGGTCTGGTACAGCGAGTCGGGTGTGAATCCCAACACCATTGTTCACTTCGATCCGAAGTCGGAGAGCTTCAGTACAAAACCAATTCCATCCGGCGGGGGTGTGGTTCGCAATATGGTGGCGACCCCGGACCGCCGCCTGTATCTGGCATGCAGCGGAGTGAATAAAGTCGCTGTGGTGAGTCTAAACAAATAGGTAAGTGCTCTTAGCGCACCGATTATGGCCCTCGTTTGATCTGCGAAACATCTATGGGGCGGAACTTCCCGTTGCTGATCACGCCTCGGATGGGCGAAGCTCCGGGAGGTGGAACAGCTGTGGGAACGGCATCGTGAATGAGCGGGGTGCGCCCCTTGAGTTCTCTCTCGTACCATGCTCTTGTTTCCGCGGGCCCGCGCAGAAGCTTGGGCTCTTTTTGTTCGGGGAAGAACACGAATATGGTTTCATCCAGGTCTGTGCTGTGATCAAGGTATTCATCGTCGGCTCCATGCTGGACCATGGGTTTTCCGATGGCGTTATTCACAAATTTTTGCACGTCATAGAATTTCGGTCCGCGGCGCGCGTCTTGCCCCAGCAACTCCGTCACTAACGTCAAAATGCGTTTTTCCTGCCCGGGCAGCACGATCCCCTTCAGGTCGTAGTCGCCATGGATGCGCTTTCCGCCAAGTTGCACGCAACCGTGGAAAGGAGAATCTTTGTCCCTCTCGACGGTATAGTGGCTTGGCAGCGTTCCAATCCATTTCTCAGCTTTCGCTCGCCTGCAGTCCGAAAAAGCCTTGGGGTTTTCGCCCGGATCGACCACCAAGCCAGCCGAGTTCCCCTGGTCGGCCGTTTTCGCTTTGCAATCGATTGGTTTGGGAATAACAAGTGGATCGGGAATATATTTAAGCGACGCTTCGTTTGTTCCGCGCACTAGAATGTAAACGCCAACTTCTATAGCTGCAGCGGCGAAAACGTCTTTGTCACCAGGTCGAATGTCATTCATAACTTCAATCCCTAGAAGCGCAAGCCTCGTCGAACTATAGGCCCTGAATAATCCGGTCTAGAGCTGCAGCTTGACGGAATTAGTCGAGCGTATGCTCGTGCTGAGCCGATCAGCCAGCAGCAACATGACTCCCGGCGCCCCGACGCACTCGCATCCATGCGCGGGCATATCGTCACTCGGAGACTGGAACGTCTTCAAATGGCGTGAATTTCGGCACGTTGAGGCTGATGCGCTTTGATGTTGGCGGAGGAGCGGGGTACTTAGCCCACATCAAGTGCTGCTCACCCGGCTGCAACGTGCCCCACCACATGTCCAGGATCTTCTTACCGTCAATGGTCAGATTGTTGTATTTCTTGTTTCCTGCCGGATCAATATAGTAAATGTCGTCCCAGCCAAATTCATAAGAGATGGCCTTCGTGCCGGTATTAACGATGCGCCATCGGGCTAACAGGGCGCCTCCGCTGACCCGCTTCAACTCGAGCAGGTCGCATCGCAGGTTGGGATCGTTCGAGTATTGCGCGCTGGCGATGACCCCGGGTACGGCCGCTGCCGCTGGCGCCGCAACAGGAACCGGTGCTGCATCGGCGGCAGCGGGTTGCGGCGCAGCTGCCATGGCGACGGACGGATCGACTTGCGCAGGTTGACTTTGAACATCAGCCGCCGGCTGCGGCGCCGGTGTGGGCGGGTTGGACTCCGGTACAGTAGCCGTCGCATTGGCGAGCAAGTCGATTTTATCGCTGCTTCCGTCAACCGTAGCCACCATCACGCTGTAGGCCCAGGTTCCAGCGGTCTTCTGAGCCGTGACATAGACCGTACCCTTACCCTTCGGGCCGCTGATCGGAACGGAAAGATTAGCATCGCCCGAACCGGGCTGGACGTTGATTGAACCACCCACGAACCAACCTTCGGCAATCGGATTTCCCAGGCGTTGCATCACGATTGGGTTTGTTTGCGCTCTGGCAACTGCCTCTTTGGCGACGTCGGAACCTCGCATGGCGCCCATGAGCAAGGTGACAATGCCACCCACGAACAAGACCGCGCATAGGAATGCGGCGGCCAGTAGCTTCCCCCAGTTTCGTCCCAACCAACTTCTGCGTTGGTTCGGCATCAGTGCCGGGGTGGACGCGGGGACTTCCGGTATGCGGCCTGACTGTGTGGACATAAGTTCCTCCTCGGATCGTCTAGTCGGCAGATTCTATTTCTCTGGGGGCCCTTGGATTACTCGGCAGCCATTTGGGGGGGCTGTGCACTTTATAACGCGCAATAATAGCCTGAAATGGGTCACGCAGACACAATTATTTTGGGGGCGGCCGCTAGCTGGGTGGTCTGGCAGGTCGCGGTGGTTACGGATTGCCGACCAATCGAAGTTATCGCGTCATGGCCTGTTTTCCAGCTACATGGTCCAGAGCCATGTTCAGTTCCAGAACATTCACTCGCGGTTCGCCGAAAAGGCCCCAGTCTCTCTGATAAGTATGGTTCTGCACCAGGTCGCGTATCGCGGATTCAGCCACAGTTCGTTCCCGAGCAATGCGTGAGATCTGGAACTCCGCAGCCGCGGGGGAAATTTCCGGATCCAGGCCCGACGCGGAAGTCGTGATGAGATCCACTGGAATGAGTTGAGCGGGATTCTCTTGATGCAGACCGCTGGCATCGGAGCGAATGCGGTCAATCAGTTTCTGGTTGGTGGGAGCGTAGTTCGTGCCGCCGGAGTTGGCGGCGTCGTATCCATTGCCCGCCGCGGAGGGCCGCGAGTGGAAATATTTCGCAGAAGTGAAAGGCTGCCCAATGATACGCGAACCAATGGCTTCTCCGTTGCGATACCGGATCTGGCCATTCGCCTTATCTTTGAACAGGACTTGCGCCAGCGCGGTGATCACCAGCGGATAAATCACTCCCAGCAGAGTTGTGGTAGCGATGGTCATCAGAAACGCGGTAATGAGATGTTTTTTCATTGGGATCCTCAGGCCAGATGCGCTGCCGTAATAAGCATGTCGATGATCTTGATGCCCACGAAGGGGGCGATCAATCCACCCACTCCGTAGATAAACAGGTTGCGGCGCAGCAAGGCCTGGGCATTCATGGCGCGGTATTTCACGCCTCGCAGCGCCAACGGGATAAGCCCGATGATGATCAGCGCGTTGAAGATCACCGCCGAAAGCACCGCCGACTGCGGCGTCTTAAGATGCATGATGTTCAGAGCGTTGAGCACCGGGAAAGTCACGGCAAACATCGCGGGAATGATCGCGAAATATTTGGCCACGTCATTTGCGATCGAAAAGGTAGTGAGCGCGCCGCGCGTCATCAGCAACTGCTTACCGATTTCTACGACCTCGATCAGCTTGGTGGGATTGGAGTCGAGATCCACCATGTTGCCGGCTTCCTTCGCGGCTTGCGTGCCGGTGTTCA
>PLEA01000127.1 GCA_003136335.1 Acidobacteriaceae bacterium
CGACCGCATAAGTCTCGCAACCGAGCCGCAACGCCTCAAGCGGGATCGCTCCGCCTCCCGCGAACATGTCCAACACCTTCGGTCGGGAAGCCCGACCTTCGACGATATCGTCGACCGTGACTTTGGTCCCAGTTTCTTGGGTCAGGCGCTGCGCGTGTGCTTCGAGGATATGCTGCTGCGCTTCTTTGACAGCCCGTTCAATGTCCCACGCAATCTCTGGTTTGCTATCGGAGGGATACCGGCAAAGGCGCTCGATAAACTTCGCGGCGTTTGCACGGCCTAAAGATCTCTTTTTCTCATCGCTCGCCCCGTTCGGCACGAACCGCGATGCCGGAACGAGCGCTCCATAGACAGCGGCACGACAAGCGACCAAGGGACGCCGCGCCCACCATATGTGAAGCGTGGAGATGTGCCCCTTGCGGACAGATTTCTCCCGCGATGCCTCCGCACTAATTTTCTTAATCGGGAGGTAGTCTTCAATTACCCGCTTGTCGTCACTCACGGAAGCAACTCCCTCTGTTTGTCTGCTGCGTTCTGGATTGCATCCGCAGGAATGTCGTAGTAACGGGCCGCAATGACCTCGCGTTTTGCGTGATCCAGATGCTTCGCCGGGTTTTGAATCCTCATTGGCTCATCGTCGGGATTGTCGAGCGGGTTCCAAACCACATAGAGCCAATAACTTTCTGCAAGCTGCGTTGCTTTATACCACTCGTTCGTCGTGAGGCGGATCGGCTGACCACGGCGTCGGCCTTTGACCTCAATGCGACGAATCCCGGTGATCGGATCACGGTATCCGGTCTGTGAATCAGCCGGGCCAAGACTGCGCACGTCAAAACCAATTTTCAGATGTCCCACACGCTCGCACTCGAAGCCCCGACCCGATTCGTAGGCAATGACTACATCTTCGGCGGCTATTTCAGACTTGCGCCGCACCTCGGGATCGAGATCATCGAGCGCCGCACCGATCTGTTCCTCCACGGAGCGCGTGCTAGGCAATACCAAGGCTGTGGCGACGTGGCGTACAGGGCCGTGCTTGGCTAAGGTAAGCCGCTCCAGCCCGGCAAGGCGTTCGATTCGTGTGCGGGTAAGGTCAGCCAGATCGTTTTCGGCGCGTTGACGTGCGATGGCCACATCCGGCTCGCGCATCTCGCGTGCCCGCAAGTTCATTACTCGGTCTTGCGCTGCTCTCACGCGCGCGTCAAACGACTGCTGAAGATAATCGCGGCACACCTGAACGAAGTGCTGTCGCTCCTGCTGGCACTGGGTGCGGCGTTCGGTCTGATACGTGCTCTTCAGAAAGTCCGCAGGCTGTGAGGTGTCTTCGGGCACGAGGTTTTCTGGAGCAGCAGGGTGGGCAGGCAGATCGAGCAAGGTGTCCGCTGGAATTACAGAGAAGCGCGTTTCGGCGCTCGACAGTTCTTCCCTCACCGCGACCAGTTCACCTAGAAGGGTTTGCACTTCGCCCTTCGTGTTCTGGCCCCGAACCGCCATTTCGAAGAAGTGCAATTTATAAGGTGTATCGCTGTTCGTATCCACGAACACGCCAACGCCTGCTTTGAGTGCGCCGAGCATTTCATTCAGGCGCTCATCGACTGCGGCGTACAGCGGATGCCCCGGCCCAATCAGCACGGCGTCAATATGCTGATCCATCTCCAGGTGTTCTTTGTGGAATGTGACTTTGCGATACGAGGACTCAGGCTTCCCAAGCCGACGAACGGCGGCAAGCCGGTCGGAGCGCAGATCGGCCAGGACATGTTCGACGCGGTATAGGCCGTCAGCGCGAGCCTCAACCTTCAGACCTATCTCGCGAGCCGCATTCACGAAGTGCTGCTCAACGTAGCGCGGCATCAGCCGGCGTTCTTCCGCTTCGGCGTTCGCCGTTTGGAAGCCAGAAAAATCTACGTTCGCGCGTGCCAGCGCGATACCTGTTGCCTCCTCGTATTGAAGCAGCCGTTTGGGGTCAACACGCTCAATCTGGTCGAGATATTCGTCCAAACGTCGAGGGTCGTTCGCGGCCTCACGCAGGATTTCGGGCAAATTGATATCGTTCAGGGATAGAACTTCACCGATCACATCGAAGACGCGGTCCGAAAGTGCGTTCCGCATCTGCTCCATTTTCTGAAGCAACCGCTCAAGAATGCGGCCTTCGATGATTGGCTGGCCCTCTTCGGATTCGCTCGCGACAAAGTTGAATGCGTGTACGTCGCGGTCCTGCCCGATGCGGTGAATACGACCGAGGCGCTGTTCCAGGCGCGTTGGGTTCCAGGGGAGGTCGTAGTTAATCATCAGGCGACAAAACTGGAGGTTAATCCCTTCACCCGCGGCCTCGGTCGCTACACAAACCTGGCGGGAGGTACGGAAGTCCTCCTGCATTCGCTTCCGTTCGTGAGGATTCATTCCACCGTGAATTTGGCAGGTCGAGTATCCCCAACGGTTCAGGTGGTCGAGTAAATGATTCAAGGTGTCGCGGTGTTCAGTAAAAACGAGCAGTCTGCCTCTGCCGTCTTTGAGTTCATTGAACTCGGCTTTCGCTAGGCAATCGCGAAGCGCGGTCAGTTTGGAATCGGTGGCGTTATCGCGCACGCGGCGTGCTTGCGCCAACAAATCCCGAAGCACAGCAATTTCGGCCCGGAGTTGGTCGAGTTCAATCGCCGTCGTGAATTCGTCGGTCAGGAGATCGCGCTGGGCATCATCAAGATCGTCTTCATCTTGCTCAACGTCAGTGAGGCGGCCCTGAATTTGTGCAAGCCTCTTCGCTCGCTGTGCTGGTGATAAGGACTCCAACTC
>PLEA01000243.1 GCA_003136335.1 Acidobacteriaceae bacterium
ATGACTTCGCCAGCTTGGGCTTGCGGCGACAAAAATGTCCGAGGCATTTGGTCGATAGGTCAAGCCCGACGATGTGAAGGCACCCGAAAACCCCTACTACGCAGTTGTGGAAACGGGACATATATCCCCCACTTGGACTCTGGAAAACGTGGCTGGGGAGTTGACGAGCCGGGAATTGATCTCGTCACGCTCGATGATGCCCTTTCCAAACGGCAGGGCCGTCTTACTTATGGCAGACTCATTTTGGTTAGGGCAACTTCCAGAGTTGATCCCATTGCTGATTAGCTGCGCCGCCTTTGGGCGCGCCGCAGTCAAGAGCCGCTTCTTTTGCCTCTACCTCTACAAAAACGTGATATTGCTTTCCTGTCTTCATTACAATGTATGTGACCTCGGGATTTGTTTCCCCTTGAAATGTCTTCATCTCCACAGCGGACAGTGATGGCTTTAGTTTGAAAGTTCTAATCATTTAGTCCTGTCCTCCTCCTCTAAAATTGTGGGCATGGTACGTGGTCCACAACCGCTGCTTCCATTTTGCTGGCCTCTGGCTCCTCTGTGGATTGTCGCACGATCTCAGCAGCTAGTTAGTTTGGGTCTTTCGGTAGCGGCTTGCTTGAGCGCCTCATGCATCGTTTGGGGCACCCGAAAGGAAATCCTTCAGCTAAAGCGGTTGCTCGCCGAGCGGATTGCGCATATTCCTCCAATCGGCCGCCCGCCGCATCAGATATTGATTCATCTCCAAGGTGAACGCGTTCGATTCAGCCCCGATGATGTCCTAACGCCACTATCTTGTGAGTTAGCTCGCTAATCACTCGGTCGATGAGCAATCGATTTAACAGCGCATCTGAAGAAGTGATAGAATTTCGGGCGCCGGGAACCCAAAGACTGCGGCATTACCCGCTGGTTAATCGTTCTCGCGTTCCTATCCTGCTGCTGGATCGGCATGTACTAAAGAGGTCCAAGGCCGTGAAGAAAAGTCGGAAGCACCAGGCACCGGGAACGCGCCGCAGAGCTCGATCCGGTCAAGAACAGGCAAAACGAATTTCAGCGGCGCCGGAAGTAACATCACTTCTTGTCTCAGAGAAGAAGTATTGGTTACCCGAACGCTGACCTGACGGAACAAAGAGGCAGCGTCACATCGGAGTCGAGCGTAGTTAGTACGTTGTCCCATTTCACAGCATTTGACCTAAGACTGGGGATTCCAATCGCAGAAAAGTGGGGAACCCTGCCTTCTGGCGAATTAGATACTGGTAGTCGCGGCAATCGGTGGATCCAGCTTGTACTTGGACTCCTCTGCATGGTGGCGATTTCGAGTCCACAGTATGTATGGGCCCTGTTTACGAAACCCCTAACTGATTCCTTAGGGGTTAGCCTCGCCCAGGTCCAAGTGACATTCTCACTTCTAATAGTCCTGCAGACCTTTCTGTCCCCGTGGCAAGGTTTCTTGATCGACCGGTTCGGTCCCCGCGCGCTGCTGTCTCTAGGCGCGATTCTCACCGGGCTCAGTTGGGTATTGGCTGCTCGCGCGAACACGATTACCGGGCTCTACCTTACATATGGGGGCCTGGGCGGAATTGGAACAGGCATCATCTATGTCGGAACCGTCTGTCACGTTGCACAGTGGTTTCCTGATAGGCGTGGACTGGCTACGGGCCTTGTCGCGGCGGGTTACGGCTTCGGCGCCGTCCTGACTACCTTTCCTATTTCTCAGATCATCAGGGCATCGGATTATCACCACGCGCTCTTGGAGTTCGGTGCGATTTTTGGCGCGGTGGGGCTGATTTCAGCGCAAGGGCTTAAGCGTCCGGAGGCGCCGAGTGAAGTAGCCCAGCGTGATCTCACGCCGCTGGCGGTGCCATCCCCAAAGCAAGCCCTTCGTAGTTTCACGCCGGCCGAAATGCTCCGCACTCCGATTTTTTGGCTTATGTTCGTGATGATGACCATGATGTCGACCAGCGGTCTGATGGTGGTCTCGCAAATGGGTTCCTTCACCAGGGATTTTGGCATGGCAGATGTGCTGGTGTTTGGCCTTCCGGCCCTTCCCCTCGCACTTTCGATCGATCGCCTTGCCAACGGCCTCACTCGCCCATTCTTCGGGTGGGTATCCGACCGCATCGGTCGTGAGAACACCATGGTAATTGCATTTGCCCTGGAGGGGCTGGCCATGACCATCTGGTTGTTGACGCGGAGAGACGCTGCCATATTTGTGCTCATGTCCGGCGTGGTGTTCTTTGGCTGGGGCGAGATTTTCTCGTTGTTCCCGTCGACGCTAACAGACACCTATGGGTCAAAACAAGCCACATCCAATTATGGCCTCCTCTATACCGCGCAGGGCCTAGGCTCCATTCTTGGTGGCCCGATCGCAGCCCTTCTGCATCAAGCAACCGGTTCCTGGATTCCCGTCTTTGAATTGATTATCGTGATGAACTTCGCCACGGCGATCCTCGCTCATTTCGCGCTTAAGCCCATGCGGCGTCGTTGGTTCCAAGCGGAGATTGGTGCGTGAACTCGGAGCAAAAGTACCTTGATGAATGTCCCTGTTGTTTCGACCAGATCGTCGCCATCTTGTGGCGTACCTTTCTGAGTTGAGTTCGAATGGCTGCTATGTTGATACACCCGAAGGATTTCCCGTGGGCACAGCGGTGCGCTTGAGCATCCGGTATGGCGGCAGCAAGTGCGAACTGGTCGGCAGAGCCATCTATAAACACGATGGTTGGGGAATGGGCGTTGTATTTGACGACATGACGGCAGAACAGCGCTCCATAATCGACGCCTGGCTGGCCGAGCTAAGTCGGAAAACGAAGTGATCGGCCGATGACCTATTTCTTTGTGTCGCTTTTGGCGCAGACATGGCCAGCAAATGCTTTGTCACGCTGCAATTCAAACTTCCGCACGATCCCATCGAACGATTGACCGCTAGGAATACTAGTCGGATTGAACAGCCAGGAGCAATCGGAACATCCCCAGCAGCTAAGGCCCAGCTTTTTCACCCATAGCATTCGTCGATGTATTGTCGGCCGGCTTGCTTTCATGGGTTGTACCTACGCTTTGCAAACAAGGCTCGGACTATTTTGGCTCATTGAGCGATAAAACTTCCAGCGAGTGCTGGAGCAGCTCTGATAGATTCTCGGTACGTCCCATAGACTCGGGTTTTCTCGCGTTGGCGAGTTTTTCGGACGCCGCCAAGAACTCCAGCGGAGTATTCTTATTTTCCTGCGAAGGCTCTCGGACAATGTGAATACGTTTCTGGCGACGAATTTCCACTTCCTTAAAGCCATGATCGTTTTTCATTTTATTCCATTTTTCAAACTTTCTAAGTCTTTCGGTGCGCGGTCAGTCCGAAACCATTTTCTAACCCGGCCCGTCATCGCGCCTTCTGCAGCACAGGTTCCGAAGAGCTGTTTGGTTAGCCGACGGAACTCTGCTGCCGCCACGAGTAATTCATCTACTCACTGGAGTCTATCATATTCGCCTGTTATTCGCCCATACGGCCAGCATGACTCAGGACGCTGGGAGTTTTCTCTGATAACAAAGAGCCTCCCTTTGAGCACAATGCGAGAGTGCAACCGACTCCGCTA
>PLEA01000570.1 GCA_003136335.1 Acidobacteriaceae bacterium
GCGCCGATGTTGACGTACGTCTTAGGCTTGATTTCGCCCGAGGCGCTGACCACCGACGATAGGTCCTGGCGCTGTACCTTCCCGGTCTGCACCGTGGCCACATTCTTGCCGCTCTGGTGGACCGTAATGCCGACGACAATGGCTAACACCACCACCACGCCAGCGCCAATCGCGATTTTTTTCCAAGGTTTCATTAGTTTCCGTCACCGTCCGGAGCCTTTTGCCGATCTTGCCGGCAACGGCCCGATTCGCTAGTGTTTTCTCCCGCACTTCGCCTGTAGATACCCAAAAGACCGGTTCCGCAAAGGATGACGGACACACACTCTCGGATACGATCCTGGAGCCAGGAAAGTTCCAATCAGCAATGAAGTGCCAAGACCCGCTGGGGAATCCGGAGGCGCTGCCCCCGGAACATGAAATTATAGCTTGGCCGCTGCCTTTGCTGCGTCTAAAAATGCTTATCCTGGTTCAGTTTGCGAAATTTAGCTGAGCCATTACCGAACATTCGATACACCGGGCGGGCAACTCGGAAGGATTGTCGCCGCGTCCAACAGGAGGGTTGGCTCGGGCCGTCAATCCATTCTTTTGACGTGACTTAGCCTTGCTTTCACCCAACTGAAGGCCTAGAATGGACGAACGAACATTTGTCGTGGCAGGAGTTCCTCTCATGGTTCGGGCTGCTTCACGTTACGTCTTATCTCTCGCGTTCCTGGCCATCGCCACAGGCTTGGTGGGTACGGCCAGAGCCCAGGACGACAAACCCGCCGCTGCGGGTGATCCAAAGTCGAGCGCGACCGTGACCAGTCCACAAGGGCAAGCCCCGGACGAAGCAGATCCGCTCAAGCGCCCCGCTACCGACAAACAAAAGAAACAGCAGAAACGAAATCTCAACGTCGAGCTGAGCAAGACGTACAAGAAGTGGCTGAACGAAGACGTGGTCTGGATTATTACCGACGAGGAAAGAGCCGCTTTTAAGCAGCTCTCGAACGACGAAGAGCGCGACAACTTTATTGAAGCCTTCTGGCAGCGCCGCGACCCCACTCCCGACACCGAAGAAAACGAATACAAAGAAGAACACTACCGCCGCATCGCCTATGCCAACGAGCATTATGCCGCGGGCATCCCAGGCTGGAAGACAGACCGTGGCCGGATCTACATCATGTACGGTCCTCCCGACGAAAACGATTCGCATCCCGGGGGCGGAACCTACGAGCGGCCCATTGAAGAGGGCGGCGGCGAGACCTCTACATTCCCCTTCGAAGACTGGCGTTACCGCTACCTCGAGGGCATCGGGCAGGAAGTCATCATCGAATTCGTGGACGACTGCATGTGCGGCAACTACGAGATGACCATGGACCGGTCGAAGAAGGACGCACTGCTATATACCCCCAATGCCGGGTTAACTCTCTATGAGTCGATGGGCATGTCGAGTAAAGCAAGCCGCTTTAGCAATGGGGGTCTGGAGAATCTGGGTGCTGGCCCGGACAGCGCCAGCCAATCCAGCAAAGAGTTCGACCGGTTGGAGCAGTTCGCGAAGTTGCAAGCGCCGCCGCCGGTTAAATTCAAGGATCTGGAAGAAATCGTCAACACCAAGATCATCACTAACCTGATGCCCTTCGACGTGCGATCGGATTTTGTGAAGGTCACCGGAGACACGGTTCTGGTCCCCATCACCATCCAGGTGAAGTATCGCGACATTACGTTCAACAACAAAGACGGGGTGCAGCGTGGCACGATCAATATCTTTGGCCGGGTGACCACGTTGACCGGGCATGTGGTGCAGACTTTCGAAGATACGGCTCAAGTGGACGTGCCGGCCGAACTGCTGCCACGCACGGCGGAGAATTCGTCCGTGTACTGGAAGGCCCTGCCGCTGCGTCCCGGACGCTACAAGGTTGAGATCGCCGTGAAAGACGTGAATGGTGACCGCAAGGGCCTCTGGAGCCGCGGCGTAGTAGTACCCGAGTACTCCGACGACAAGCTGTCGACTTCATCGCTAATCGTGGCCGATGTGATGGAGGCCGTGCCGACGAAAGATGTGAGTACGGGCAGCTTCGTGATCGGCCTGAACAAAGTTCGCCCGCGTGTCGCCCCAGCGGATGGTAAGCCTGCCCTGTTCAAGCGGAACAAGGACCAGAAGGTAAACTTTTGGATGCAAGTCTACAATCTGGGCGTCGACGAGAAGACCCACAAGCCTTCGGCGACATTCGAGTTCGATATCGTCAACGTTGCAACTAACAAACCGGTGGTCCAGAAAACAGAATCCACGGAACAAATGGGCAACGTGGGCGAGCAGGTAACGCTGCAGAAATCGATTGCCTCGGCGAACCTGCAGCCGGGCGTGTATAGGATCGATATCAAAGTGAACGACAAGCTTTCCAAGCAGACGGTAGATCCCACGGCGACTTTTGCGGTGGAGTAAGCTCAGCGATCTTCCAAGGTGGTAGGCGGAATGCTCCGAAGGTTCGAGGTTTTCGTACTTGTCGCAACCGTGCTTATCTTTACCGTGAGCATGGCTCCTTCGGCGTGGTGTGAGAACTCTCATGTGGGCTCGGGGGCGATCACCGGTTACGTTCGCGATGGAAGCGGTGCTCCGCAGATGGGAGCGGCAGTCGAAGTGCTTGGCTCTGCCGCCCAAGCGCTGAAAGTTTTCACCGATGACCGCGGTTTTTATTCCATAGCGAGCCTGCTGCCTGGAACGTATAGCCTGAAGATCAGCGCACCCGCCTTTCTCCCCTCCTTGAGAGAAAAAATTGACGTTCGTGCTGGAGCGAAGGCGATGGTCAACGTTACGCTGACTACTCTCTTCGAAGCGATTCAGTTAGTCCCTCTGCGCAGTCCGGTCGATGATGACGACTGGAAATGGAAGTTGCGCTCGGTTTCAAACCGTCCGATATTGCGCGTGCTTCCTGACGGCACGACCGCAGTCGCTCAAACCGGGGAATCCGCCGATCACGATCTGAAGGGTACCTTTACTCTAATGGGCGGATCGCAAGGGCAAGGTTTCGGCGGCCCCCACGACATGAATGCCGGGTTCGATATTGAACGATCGCTGCTATCGACCGGCACGCTGCGACTCAGTGGCAATGTTGGCTATGGAGTGGACGCACAGGGCATTCCGGCGGCGGAGCTTCGAACCAGCTACACAAATCGTTTCAACGGAGTTTTCGAACCTTCCGTAGCCATCACCGCTCTTCGGCTCAACTCGCCAGATTCGAACTCCATGCCTGGGGGATCGCTGCAGGCTCT
>PLEA01000332.1 GCA_003136335.1 Acidobacteriaceae bacterium
CGCCCCGACCATCGGATCGCTTCGGCCTTCCGATCGCGGCATGCGAATCTTCTACGCGGCGCTGTTGCCGTGATTGCTGTGCATCGTGTTTATGGGCGGGTCTCGCCGTCTCTCGCTGCGGAGCATGCGCCTCTTGGGATTGATCGTGGTTCTGGGATTCTCAACCCTGTGGCTGGCTTCTTGCGGTGGCAGCAGCAACACTAATTCTACCGGCGGAACAACGAAGGGCACCTACACCATTACCGTGAACGCCACTTCCCCCAGCGTCCCGACTGTGACGACCACGTTCCAACTAGTCGTGCAGTAACGCTGCAGTCACACAAAGAGACTCGGCGCTCGGTTCATACCGGAGCGCTGTTTTCTTCGCCTCTGTTCCTTAGGCAAAAAGCCTTTTACCGCAAAGTTCGCGAAGAGAGCCGCCGAGAGCGCAGAGTGAGATTCTTGTCGTTTTTCTCCGCGTCCTTCGCGTCTTTCTTTGCGATCTTTGCGGTAAAAGGTTTGCGAGCTGTCAGGCTGCGGTTGCGTGCGAAGCAACCGTGCGCCGAAACCGAGCCGGAGTGGTCCCCGCCATTCTGCGAAAGACGCGAGTGAAGTGGCTCTGGTCGGCGAAGCCGCACTCGGCGGCGATGACCGCCAGAGGCCACTCCGGATCGCGCAGCAGTGCGCACGCCGCTCGCACTTGCAGGCCCTGCTGATATTCCCCCGGAGTTCGTTTCTCAATCCTGCGAAATACGCGCGCCAGGTGTACGGGATGCACTCCGGCTTCACGGGCCAGGTCGCGCATGCGAAGAGGTTCGCGGAAGCCTTCATGTAGACGGTCTTTCACCCGCCCAAGCCAGCGCGGTGCAGTCATCTCCGGTAATTCAAGTCCAGCGATGGCTCCCAGCATTTCAAGAACGTGAGCTTCGAAAATATGACCTTCCACTATCAAAGGGTCGGCGGCCTGCGTCTTGAACGCGGAGTATAGGCGAAGTCCGGGCCAGAGCATGTTTCCGGCGCCGCGATCGAAAGTAGTGCGCCGGGGCAGCCGAATTCCAAGATGCCGCAGGTTTTCCTCGCACAACTCGATGGTGAACAACGACGCGCCCGCAGGTCCAATGACGGTCGAGTGCGCAGCCCCCGCAGGATTGAACACCGCCGTAAAGGGCCGCAACTCATCGAGCTTGCCGCGATCGCCTTCCAGATAATCGCCGCGCAGCAGGATCGTGACGTACGCCAGTTCATGCTCGTGGCGGGGCACGCTGCGCGAACACGGCTGCCGCAGTTCGGAAAGCAGCACGTCGTCGCTGCGCAGACGGGCTTGCAGGGGAGAGTAAAACTCTCCTCCGCGCAAAAGAGTTGCCGAGTTGCTGGCAATGGCCATGGTTCATCAGACTGCGGTGGGCGAAAATTGTCACCCGCGCATTTTTATTTGATTGAAGTTTAATTTGTTCAAGACGACGGGCGTTGTGGACGGTTAGTCTGTTCCCGTCTCAATGGGGGTTCCATGAAAAACGTTCTTCTTTCCGTCCTGGTTCTGATCGCCTGCCTTGCTCTGCTGGCCGCCGCGCCCGACGAAAAAACGCTCAAGCCGCAATATGACGAAAAAGGCCAGCTTCTGCGCCCCGCCGACTACCGCGAATGGATGTTTCTCTCCGCCGGATACGGCATGAACTATAGTCCAGCGCCCGGCGGCCACGAGATGTTCACCAATGTATTTGTGCAGCGCTGGGCCTACAACGAGTTTCTAAACTCCGGAAAGTGGCCGGAACAGAGCATGTTCGTGATCGACGAACGGGACACGGCGAGCCGCAGCTCGATCAACCAGAAGGGCCACTATCAGACCGACCTGATGGGCCTGGCCGTTGAGGTGAAGGACTCCGCGCGCAATCCGGACAAGTGGGCCTACTACGGCTTTGACGCCGACGGCAAGACCGCCGATGCCATGCCGAAAGGTAATGGGTGCTGGTCATGCCACGACGCCCACGCCGCGGTCGAACATACGTTCGTACAGTTTTATCCCACGCTGAAGCCGGTCGCGAAGAAGTTCGGCACCTACAACGAAGCGCGCGAGCACGTCACCGACGCGAAGTGACCCGGCTCTTGATTATGTGGGGCGGACACTCTTGTCCGCTGCCTTTGACTCTGCTTTTGAATTTGAATTCAGCGGCGTTTTGCGTCCGAGTCTCAGCTCATCCCCCAGAGCTTCACTGCGGCGCCGGCGGCACGTACTCCTTCGGCTTGGCTGAGCCTTCGCCGAAGAAAAATTGCTCCATCTGCTTGACGATGACTTCCTGATCCTCGCGCCGCGCCGGGTTCAGCCGGTACTCGTTCAGCAGCATCTTGCAGTGTTCGGTCCACATCCCCCACGCTTCCTGGGAGACGTTGTCGTACACCTTCTTTCCCAAGTCGTTGTCGAACGGCGGCTCATCCAGCCCCGGCATTTCTTTCTTAAACTTCACGCAAAAAACAGTGTGCGCCATAACTTCCCTCGAAAATGAATTAACGATTCAATCTAATCACTAAGCCTGAAAGATTATCTTACACGGACTGCGCACCACTGCTTGCCCGTCGCATCCGCATCCAGATCAACGCCGCGACTCCCCAAATCGCAAACAGTGGAATCAGACTCGCCAGCCCGCGCAACCCAACCAGCTGACCAAGGTTGGACGCCCCATACTCCGCGTTCGATCCCGCCTCGGCAACCGTCAGCATCGACTCACGATTAAGCGCCACGTGCGCCGACCAGAACGCCGGCCAGACCGAGTGTACGATGGGACAACTCTCCTGCATGGACAATTGCGAAGTCGTCGAAACCACCATCAGCGCCAGAAAAATACTGACTAGAGCCAGCCCAACCAGCACCCGGCGCCACGCGGGCGCGGCGCGCCCCCATGCCACAGGCAGACCGGCGCATAGTAATGGAATGCTCGCGCCAGCGTACCGCGGCCCGAACGACAGCCCCGCCTTCCACCAGTAAAACGACGCGTTGAACAAAAAGTAATACGAGACGATCGCCGCCGCCGCGAATG
Organism: Acidobacteriaceae bacterium; assembly: GCA_003136335.1. The sequence continues at coordinate 3,012 of PLEA01000332.1, forward strand.
CCGCAGCTCGACGAGCTTTCTCTTTCCACAACCACCAAAGCCCAACCGGAGCGGCCAGCGCCACCGGCGATGCAAAGAACAGCCCGCGCGAGCACCCAAATAAAATCTTCAGCAGCCGATCCGGGTGAGGATAGGTCAGCCCCAAGTACCCTTGCTGCTGCATGAACGCAAAAGAATTCGGATCGTAGTACGAATAGCTGGGACGAAACGTCCCAAACGCCGCGTGCAAATACCCTAGCAGTACAATCACGCAAATCCCAGCCCCAACTCCTACGCCCGCGACCACTCGCAAGCGCGCCGCAGTCCCGCGCCCCCATGCCTGCGACAGAGCCAACACCGCCAGCATCGCCGAAGCCGGAGCCGCAGGATATTCCGTAACCGTCGCCCAACCCGCCGCCAGTCCCACCGCCAGCCCCCAAAGAATATCCCCGCGCTCGCTCTCGCTCTCGCGCACTTTCAACGCAGCTGCAAAAGCAAAGACCAGGCAGGCTCCCACCAGCGCATGCGCCCAGAACAAACTCGCGTACGCCCACATCGGAGTGCCGAAACACATCACCAGGCCTCCAAACGCCGCCCCGCTGGATCCTCCCCCGAATCGCAAGCCCAAAAAAAACAGGCACACTCCCGCCAGCGCGGTTGGCAACGCGACCGCTCCAGCACTCACCACGTACGACAGCGCGACCTCGGCTCGCGGCGATTCCGGATCAACTCCCACCATCCGCAGCGCCGGCCTCCCGGCCAGGGCAAACGGCACGGCGAGAAACACCAGCCCCGGCGCTTTATCGGAATAATAGTGTCCCTTGGAGTGCGCCTTGTCCTGCGTGTTCTCCTGGTAAGCATCGATTTGCAGCGTGTGTCGTTCCACAATTGCGCGCAGCAAATCGAAGCGGGAGTTCTGATTCCATCCCCCGCCTTCATAGAAGTAAATGAATGACAGAAAAGTTACGACACCGAGAAGAATTGCAGCCTTGCGATGGGCAGGAGATTTCTCTGGAAGGAGGCTCATCGAATTTTGCCGGCCGCGATTTTCCGAGCCTGGATTTTCCGTGCCTTGATTTCCGTGCGTAGGAACGATGCGCCCTCAGGCCTTGACGTCATGACGCTCCGGCCGCGGCGTCCGATTCAAAAACGCGCTCACGGCTCTCTCGACGCCAAAAGATATTCCGTGGCAATCTTCTTCATTTCTTCTTCCGTCGCAGTTGAACGATCCGTCGATCCGTTCGATGCCGTTGCCAGCTTGCCCTTCACTCCGATGTAAACCCCGTCATAGGTCGTATCGCCCAGATTCTCCACCCGGTGTTTCATCGGCGCATACCAGCGCACTTCGCCAGCCTTGGAAAATACCTCGCGCGTTTTCCCATTCTCATCGGTAAAGCGAAGATGCGCTTCGGTAAGGCTCACCACCACTCCGCCAGGATGATCGTGCAGCGCCGACTTTTCATGCGGCCCGTAGTGAACCGACACTACCTGCACCCGGTCATTCTCGAAATCCAACTTATAGTGCTTCGGTTCAACTTTGGTCGGGTCCTGCCCCAGGCTGCAAGCGCTGGCCAGACACACCACTACGCCCGCCCAGAATAGCTTCGACTGCATACCTGCCTCCTGTCCGAGTTTCCTGGTGTTTTTTGAAAACCTACGCAACTCTACTGGCCGCACTGAAGAGTGTCAACGACCGGGACAGAGGATGCCCCATAGTGGTAAGTCATTTTTGCCAACCGCGCTCCGCTGCCCAGCCTCCAATATTGACCGATTCGGGTGCAAAGCCTCAAAGGGTGCGGGAGAACCGCCTTGCTGCGCTGTTCAAAGACGACTGCATGGTTGACGGGATTGTCGACTGCATGGTTGACGGCGATGATTTGTCTGTGCGTCCCGCTGCTTGCGCAGGATGCCGCGCAATCTGCGCGAGCAACCTCGAGCCAAGCGGATTCTGTGTCAGATGCGCAGTCGTTTCCCTTTCGTACTACGCGAGAACGGTGGAATTACTTTGTGCATGAAACTGTCAGCCCGCTGACTTTAGGCGGAAGCACCTTCAATGCCGCGTTTTCCCAGGTGACCAACACCGATCCCAAATACGGAGTCGACAGCGTCGCATTCGGCAAGCGCTTCGGCGCGTCCATCGCGGACATCGTCAGCCAGAATTTCTTCGGAGATTTCGTCGTGGCATCGGTCTTCCATGAAGATCCGCGCTACTTTCGCATGGGCGAACGACACTCGCTGAAGTATCGCGCCGGTTATGCGATCAGCCGGGCGCTGGTGATCCGCAACTACCGCGGTCGCAATACTTTCAATTTCGACAACGTGCTTGGCAGCGCGCTTAGCGCCGGCTTTTCCAATCTTTACTACCCGGCTGCGAGCCGAACCGGCAGCGCCACGCTAATACACTTCGTGATTGACATTGCAGATAACGGCTTCGTGAACCTCGCTCCGGAATTCTGGCCCGACTTCCGCCGCAAGGTGCTCCGGCGACGGCGTTGAAGATTGGCATTGGGAAAATTCATCTAACTGACCCCGCCCAGAAATCCGTCTCCGTCCCACCCCTGTGCTGATGAGAAAGTTTGGGGTAAGATTTCGAGAATTGAAGTGCCTTTCCCAGACTCGGAATAAGGTTCCTGATCGCGAAGGAGGAGTGCTATGGCAACCGCTGAACAGAGACGACAGGAGATTCTCGACTTCGCCAACAGCTTGGCGAAGGCTGGCGCACACTATCTTTGGGGCGCGGAAGGGCAGAAACCCTCCCGCACGAGCGCGACCTTCGCCCCCGTTGCCCTAGATCGGCCCGCGGAAGCTACTTTTTGCGCGGCGACCGCCACGGTAGAAGGCACGGTTTACGTTTGTGCGGGACGGTGCTCCCGACGAGCAGGGGGCGGGCTCATCGCGGCGCCCGACACTGATACTCGCCTGAAGACCTTCATTGCGCAATGGCAGGGTAAACCGCATAGCCAGTTTGGTTGGGGAGATGACTTAACCCCCAGGCTCGTCAAGGGCAACGAGATCATGGACTACGCGCGGGGAGTGGATTTGAGCGGCAAAGTGGTGTGGGGGGAAGGATGCGACGACACGCTGCACTTCGACTGCGGCGGATTCGTCAGGTACGTGGTGACCCAGGTCTGCGGCGTTACTATCAAGGGCATCAGCTACCTCGCGGACCCGGCGACAATGCTGACCCCGAGACACATCCCGATGGCCAGGAAGGTGAAAGCCGGGGAACCGCTGTGGCCGGCTGACATCGTGGTCTATGACGGGGGAAAGCACATCGCCTTCGTGATCGCTGACGACAAGCCTGTCTACATCGAACAAGCCAGCAGTTCGTATAAGGTGGCGCAGGCCGAGTGCGCAACCGACGGAGTAAACTATGGGGAGAAGCATACCGCAAAGGCTACGAAGTGCATCCGTCTGTCGGACGATGCTTTGACGTTCAAGTCCTGAATCGAACGCGCCGTACGAGACCGCGGGCGGATTCCCATCGTTGCTCGAACCACGAAAGAACAATCTGATTGTTGGCGTTGTCAGGCGATCACATAAACTGAGAATTTACGGGGAGACCCGCGCCTTGAGTCGACGAGTCCCAGCCCGTGCGGTACAAAAGGCCGTCAGAATGACGGTTAGAACTTTGGTGGGCCCACCAGGATTTGAACCTGGAACCAACAGATTATGAGTCTGC
>PLEA01000183.1 GCA_003136335.1 Acidobacteriaceae bacterium
CGCGTGCGCCGGATCAACCCCGCCGTAACTGTTCGGCGAATAAACCCTCGCCAAATGAATCCCCGCCGTTGCCACATACGAGATGTTGACCTTCACGTCGCGGAAGTCATGATCGACGCCCGCCGTCCAACTCCCGATGTAGCCGTTGCCAAAATTCCTGGCGATGCCGGTGATCGTGAGCAATTGCACTTGGTCGCCCGGCGTGAGCGCATCCAGGTCGTTCTGGAAGCGCGGCAAGTCGATCTGCGTGTTCGCCGGAACGTCCTGGGTCCGGCCCGTGGCGAAAACAGGTTGCCCTTGTACGGTGTAGGCCGTCGGCAGATTCACCGGCACGAACGTATCGTGAAACGGGACCGTCACTCCCGGCAAGGCTGTGATGTAGGGAGAGAACACAAAAGGAATCGCGGCCGTGAGAAAATTATCCTGCCACAAATTGGGAATCATCGTAGCGATGGCTCCTCCTGCATGCAGCACGGTATGCTTGCCTACGCCGTAGTCGACTCCCAGTCGCGGTCCCCCTCCATTCCAATCCTGGTTATACGGCGGCTGCGGGTTGATCAGCACAATCTGCCTGGCGCTGCGATCCCCGTAGGACGCAGGTTTGCCATCCGCTCCGAAAAAAAAGGGACCTGACGTCCGCTTGGTCGCCTCATGAATACGGCTATTCACCTCGTAACGCAATCCGTAGTTGACCGTGAGTTGCGGAGTCGCTTTCCACGCATCCTGAAAATAAAAGTTGTAAGCTTCGCGCCGCACGCCCGCTTCATCGAACTTATCGCCCACCGGCGTAAGGCTGGCCGCCACCGTGATGTTGTAGGAAAATGGCGTCGCGGTCAGCAATCCGGTCAGCGAATCCGGCAGCGGATCGCCGATCTGGATGTCGTGCGTGCCGCTCGCGGACTTGATCAACACCGGCGAATACGCGGTGCCTCCGCCAAACTCGTATATTCCGTTCGGATTCGTCCCAAAAATCGTGGAATCGCGGTTGACCCGTATCTCCACTCCCCACTTGAAAGCATGCGACCCGCGAACGAAGGCCATGTCCTGCTTGAACTGATAAAGATTGCTATACGATCCGAAAATCGAACCGGCCGGTAAATTGAAGGCCTGAAATAAACCGTCGCCGAAACTGATCCCCGGCTGGGTGTGGTTGGTTGCGGGAAAGAACGGGGTGCTACGAATGTATCCCAGCGAAGTTTCGGAAGTGAGATGCGGCGAAATCGTCCGCGTATACCTCACACCCGCGTTGCGCTGGTGATCAAAGAACTGAACCCCGAAGCTGGGATCGATCGCCGTCTGGTCAGGATTGGTCAGCGGCCCCGTCACCTGATTCAAGCTGAACCGCGTCAGCAGCGAGGCCTTATTCGAAATCTGGTGGTCGATTCGTACTGAGAACTGGTCCGTCCGCGTGGACACTTTGGATGACGCTGCGTAGGTGCGATCGCCAAACGCTCCCGACGGTTGGTTCGGCAGGGGATACTGATTCAGCACGGGCAGAACCGCCGGATTCACAGGAACCGTCAGCGTATCGCCAGGAAAAGTGGCGGTGTCAATTCCCTGGCGCTCGGCCGCCATGGGCACCGGCAGCACCTGCGTGGTTCCGAGCACCTGACGAAACCCTTGGTACTCGCCAAAATAAAATGTTCGATTGTGCCCGTTATAAACTCCTGGAATCACCACCGGCCCTCCGTTGGTAAAGCCAAACTCATTGCGCACAAACGGAGGGATGCGCCGCTTGCCGGTCGGGTCTTTATAATCGAAATAGTTGCGCGCGTCGAAGGCTGCGTTACGCAGAAATTCGAATACACTCCCGTGTACGAGGTTGACTCCCGACTTCGTTACCACATTCGTGAAACTCGCCGCCCCGTGCCCGATCTCGGCCGGCATCACCCCCGAATTGGCTTGCACCTCCTGAATCGCATCCACGTTGAAATTAGAAAACGTCGCCCCGCCCATCTCCGGATCGGTGGTGTCGAAACCATCCGTGGCAAAAACGCTGGCCACGCCGCGCTGTCCATTCACCGCAAACTGCTGCGTAAAGTTGGCCGCGCCATTCGAGTCGGTCATCGTCCCGGCCGCCAGCAGCAGCAGTTTGCTGAAGTCGCGAGCATTGAGCGGCAGACTCGAAACCTCCGTACTGGAAAGATGCTCGCCGCCGCTGGCCGGCGCGGAAGTCTCGGCGCTGGAGGGGGCGATTCGAAGTTCCAGCGCGGTTTGCCCTACAAAAGACATCTGCAGCAAGAAGGTAAGTGTGCTCGCGTCCTTGATCAGGAGCGAAGCCGGTGCCTTCCATTCTTTGCCGGCGACGGTTACTGAAACTTGGTAGGTGCCCGCAGCGATGTCCGCAAACGCGAACTTGCCATTCGCTGCAGTGGTGGAAGTGTAGTCGCTACCTCCAGAGGTGGGATGCATCCTGATTACTGCGTCGGCCACAGGCTTACCCGCCCCGTCCCGCAACACGCCGTTCCACGATGCTCCGGAAACGGCACCGGCAAGTGGGGGCACTACCAAAACGGCGATCAGGCACAAAGCGTGGAATCGATTTCCCGAGCGGATGAACATCGCCCGGAATTATAACGGCGCGGCCCCAAAGCATCGCTGCCACTTCGGCGGCGCTACAAACCACAAAAGCATTCTTTCAAACCCTCGTGGTAGCATTCCCTGAAGAGCAACGCCCTCTCTTCAACAATGCGGCATACCCACGCAATACCGCTTCTTCTTACGCTGTGCGGACTGTTCTTGCGCTCAATCCCCGCCCTTGCCGCCGAACCCTCTGCCTGGCTCGAAATCCACTCCTCCCACTTCACCGTAATCACCGACGCCGGCGACAAAAAAGGCCGCGAGGTCGCCCTACGCTTCGAGCAGATGCGCGCCGTCTTCGCCACGCTGCTGGGGAAAGAACATCTCAACCAATCGATCCCGCTGACCATTCTCGCCTTTAATAACGACAAATCCTACTATCAGGTCGCGCCCCTGGTTCATATTCATGGACAGGCACAAGGCCAGCCCATTGACGTCCCCGGATTCTTTCTCCCCGGCGACGATCAGGATTTCATCGTGCTGAACCTCTCCGAAGAAGAATCCTGGCGCGCCGTCGCCCATGACTTCGCCGCCATGCTGCTGACCTACAACTATCCCCCCGCTCAAGGATGGTTCGACGAAGGTCTCGCCGAATATTTCAGCTCAATTCGCGTCGACAACAAACAGGTCGAACTGGGCACCGACCCCGAACTTCACCCCTCCGCGCCCCAGGATGCGCTCGGCGACCAGGGCGATAAAAACCCGCAATCCTTTACCGAGTTGCTCGGCGCACAGGCCTGGTTCTCGCTGCCCGACCTCTTCGCCATGAAGCACGACATGTCAGCTGGCAACGAAGCCACTCGCCGCACCCTCTACGATGCCGAGTCTTGGATCGTCATGCATTACCTGCTTCATGAGCAGAAGCTGCCCGACACTGGAACCTACTTCAACTTCGTCCTCAATCAGCATGTGCCAGGGGAAGATGCCATTCAAAAAGCCTACGGCAT
>PLEA01000638.1 GCA_003136335.1 Acidobacteriaceae bacterium
AACTTATCTCAACCCTCCGCAACTGCCGATCCTCGATCACGCGGCAGCGTCCGCCGCGCCAGCGGCTGCGTACAAATCGCCATTACACTCATAACCCGCGAAAAACGGCTTTGCTCGCTCATAAAGTGCGACAGCGATCCGATCTCCGAGTTTTCCTCATCACCTCTGTAACCTCCAACCTTGACCAAGCAATTTCGAAAGCAGATCATCGTCAAGGCGGAGTCGGTACATGCAGAAACTGACTACAGGGCCCTAACTCCTTTGTTCTCAGGATTTTGCTCTCCAAGTCCTTGGAACTCAAGATTTTGCAAGGCATTTTTGCAAACCCCGCGCCAGTCAAGGCATTGAGAGGTATGGGAGGGGGTACCGACCGAAACCGAAAATTTTCCCGAACTGGCCCTTGCTCCAAACCGCGTACTGAGCGTCGCCGCCTAATTTTCTTCGGATAGATTTCCACAACGCAAGGCGACGTAAACGTGATTTGGATGAGATCACCGGCGAGCTCCCATAGCCAGCGAAGTCCCGAACCCTGCACCGCCCCTGCTAAAATTTCATCTACTGGATTTGCATGCTGCTTAAGAGTTTGCGACCGCTGCTGCCTTATCTGAAACGCTACCGCTGGGGGTTCGCCGCCGGCACGCTCTGCGTCTTGCTCACCAACGGCATCTGGATCCTGTTTCCGCTAGTGCTCGGCAAGGCTGCCGACGATCTGCACGAAGGCGTAACCAGGCACAAGCTGTTCCTCTACGCCGCAGTACTGCTCGCCATCGCCGTCACCAAGGGCATCTTCCAGTTCCTCACCCGCTGGATCGTGATTGGCATCTCGCGCGACATGGAGTTTGACCTGCGTAACGATCTGTTCGCGCGTCTGGAAATCCTTTCGTATTCCTACTACCAGCGCCACCGCACCGGCGACATCATGGCGCGCGCCACCAACGACCTGAACGCGGTCCGGGCGCTGCTCGGGCCTGCGATCATGTACTCGGCTAATACCATCGTCTACACCGCAGGCGCGCTGGCCTTCATGATCTCCATCAGTCCCTGGCTCACGCTTTACACGTTCCTGCCCTTGCCTGCCGTGAGCATCGTGATCCAGACCTTCGGCCGGCGGATTCACGAGCGTTTCGAGAGAATTCAGGCGATGTTCTCCGACATTTCTGCGCGCGCGCAGGAGAATTTTTCCGGTGCGCGCCTGATCCGCGCCTACGTGCAGGAAGACGCGGAGATTCGCGCCTTCGAAACCGAGAACCAGGAATACATCCGCCGCAGCCTGCGACTGGTGCGCCTGATGGGCATGCTCTGGCCGACACTGGAATTGATGCTGGGTTGCGCCGTGGTGCTGGTGTTGTGGCTCGGGGGACGCGAGGTCATCCATGGACTTTCGCATGTGACGCTGGTTTCGAATCTGGGAAACTCGCATCCTGCAATCACCACCACGCTGTCTCTCTCCGGTTCGATGAGTGTTGGGCAATTCGTCGCGTTCAGCACTTACATGATGCAGCTTACTTGGCCGATCATCGCCCTCGGTTGGGTTATCAACCTCTTCCAGCGCGGAACTGCGTCGTTGATCCGCATCAACGAAATCATGCACGAGCAGCCTGACATCCAGGATGCTCCCGGCGCACAAGCCCGCGAGATCACTGGCGAGATTGAGTTCCGCGGACTCAACTTCAGCTATGAGGGAAAACCTGTTCTGCACGATGTGAACCTGCGCGTGCCCGCAGGCAGCAGCCTGGCAATCGTCGGCCCGACGGGTTCGGGGAAGACAACGTTGGTCAGTCTGATCCCGCGCATCTACGACGCGGAGCCAGGAACAGTTGTGATCGACGGACGGCCGATTCGCGAATACCTATTGGCATCGTTGCGCAAGGATATTGGATTCGTGCCCCAGGAGACTTTCCTGTTCAGTGATCGCATCCGCGAGAACATCGCCCTGGGAGTGGACTCAGCCACCGACCGGGAAATTCACTATGCGGCGGATGCGGCGAACATTGCGGCCGACATCGAGGGCTTTCCCGAAGGCTACGACACGATGGTGGGAGAGCGCGGCATCACGCTCTCTGGCGGACAGAAGCAGCGCACGGCGATTGCGCGCGCCCTAATCCGCAATCCGAAGATTCTGATTCTCGACGACGCGCTCTCCAGCGTCGACACGCATACCGAAGACAAGATTCTCAACCACCTGCGCGACGTCATGCGCGGCCGCACCACAATTTTTATCTCGCACCGCGTCTCCACCGTGCGCAACGCGGACCGCATTGCCGTGCTGCATGGCGGACGCATCGTCGAACTGGGAACCCACGACGAACTGCTGGCCTTGAACGGCTACTACTGCGACCTGTATAACAAGCAATTGCTGGAAGAAGAGCTCGCCGAAGTCTGAGGCGTCTTCCTTGTAGCGCCGGCATCTTGCCGGCTGTCGCGAGAGCCTGCCCTGAGCTTGTCGAAGGGGCACCTTGCCCTCGCGGGTGTGCGGGCGAGTCGCCCCCACGACAGCCGCCGGGACGGCGGCGCTACTTTTTGCGGCACGGCCCACTTACCATGCAGCGGATTAGCAACCAGGAAATTCTCGATTCGGACGCCTGCTCGCCAGTCGAGGTCGAAGCTTCGCTACGGGATCTGTGCCGCATCAACCGTTGGTTTGGCGGCGTGGCTACGACGCGCCGGATGATCGAGCGCGTCGCGTCCGCGACCGGAAATAAAATCTTCTCAATGCTGGAAGTGGCCGCGGGATTTGGCGAGGTGCCTAGACTCGCGGCGCAGCATTTGGTGTCAAAGGGAATCACGCTGGATGTGACTGACCTCGATCGAGTGCGCACGCACCTGCTGCGCGGAAACCGGGCTGTGGTCGCGGATGCACTCGCGCTTCCCTTCTCGGATTGCAGTTTCGATCTGGTGAGTTGCAGCCTGTTCGCGCATCACCTGGAGCCCGCCGAACTGGCGCGCTTTGCCGGCGAGGCGCTGCGCGTGAGCCGCTGCGCCGTTTTGATCAATGATCTGGTCCGGCATCCATTGCATCTGGCCATGGTGTATGCGGGTTTTCCGTTGATGCGGAGTTATGTGTCTCGGTTCGACGGACTGGCGTCCGTGCGACGCGCCTACGTTCCGGACGAGATGCGGCGGATTCTTTCGTCGGGTGCGAAGGCTGCCCCGCGGGTTGAGATCTCACGCCAATTCCTGTTTCGTATGGGAGTGATTGCGTGGAAGACGGGCTCTGATAATTGATGATTGCTGATTGCTGATTGCTGATTGAAAAACCGCGAGTACTGGGTTGCTTTCAGTTCTTCCATCAACAATCAGCAATCAGCAATCAACAATTCTCGTCTCACCGCACGACGAGCACTTCTCTCACGTTGTCGCGGGCGAGGAAGAACTTGATGGAGGCGAAGTCGCGGAAGAGAGTCTCGATGTGGCGGTTGTTGAAAACACGCTGCAGGCGGAAGCCGTCGGTATTCGCGGTGTGTATGGTCCCGGTAAGCCCGCGGCGCGCTTCCCGGCGCAGCACGATGGGCTGCATCTCGAGCGTATCTTTTCCGACGATGTGAAAACGGTAGCAGGGCGAATCCGGGCCTGCATCCTTGGTGTGGAAAAACGCCAGCATCATACCTCCTGGCTTCAGTACGGACCAGAGGCGTCCCATGACCGGGCGAACCAGACTTTCATCCAGATAGTCAGGCAGATTCCAACACAGCACGACGTCGAAATGCGCTGCGGGATAAACCAGGTTGTCGGCCAGGAATCGCCGGCTGTCGAGGATGGGATTTCCCTGTTCATCTTTCGTGGCCAGATTGGGATCGGTGGAAGCCACCAGAAGATCTTCACTGTAAATCTTGTGGCTGCGTTCGGTGAAGAACCGGATGTTCGCCGCTGACGTGGAACCGAGATCGAGAAAGCACAGAGGAGTGTCGGCTTCCCACACGCGGGAGAGTTCGCCGAGACTGCTGGAACGACGGGTGAGTTTTGGGGCGGCCTGTGGTGTGGTCGCCTCTGTACCGCCCGAAGAGCCGCGAAAGAGCTTCATGAAATTATGGGTGACTGATGCCATCAGACTGATAGAGTCGCCTTGCCCGCGGCGACTGGTGCCCCAAGACTTTGAATCAATCTCTAGAACCAACACTTTAACTCATTGCGCAAAGCCCGGTAACAGTTACTTTCCAGCCGCTTTCTCCGCTCTGCCCTGTATGTCAATCTTGCCCTTCAGGTAGGCGCCTTCCTCAATGGAAATCCGCTGGGTGGAAATGTCGCCGGTGACCACGGCAGTCTTGCGCAATTCGACGCGGTCGCTGGCTTGCACATTGCCTTCTAGCTTGCCTTGCACCACTAAGCCTTTGGCCTCAACCGAAGCCTTGACCTGGCCGTGCGGACCCACGGTCAAACTGTTGTTTTTGAGGGAGATGCTGCCCTCGACCTGACCGTCAACGTAAAGGTCTTCGCTGCCCGACAATTCGCCTTTGATCACCACCGACTTGCCAATCTGCGCCAAATCTGCCGACAACGGAGCACTCATAAGATATTCTCCTTAAGGAAGCGGGGATGCTGCTCTACCAACCAACAGGTACTGGGACGGCCGCGTCGCTCCTCTCGACTATACCCAACTAAGATAGCGTGCGGCAAGCGCGGTACTTCGGTAACGCAAGAAAAGACAGGCTTAATTGATACAGGAAAATACGCTCTGCAACCCGGTGGGAGGATTGCTACACTAACCAATAGTATGAATTGCGCGGAGCAAAGACGGGTGGTAGCGTGCCGGCTAACACTGGCTGTGATCGTCGCTATGACCGCGGCCACGAGCGCGATCTGGGCCCAGGACTCGAAGCCATCCGAGATGGCGCCCGGTGAATTGGTGCGGCTTACAGTAGCGAATGAAGTCGCGGCGGCGAACCACCCTGAAATCCACCACATGTTTCACTCGCGCAGACAAACCGCAAAAGGCGTTCAAACCCGAGTCTATGTCGAGACCGATCAGGCCCTGGCGAGGATGCTCATCGCTGCCAACGATCAGCCGCTGACGGCGGAACAACAGAAGGCAGAAACGGACCGTCTCGCTTCGCTTGCAAATAATCCTGACCAGCTTCGCAGGAAAGCGGCGCGCGAAAAGGAAGATGAAGATCGCAGTCTCCGCATCGTGAAAGCACTGCCAGACGCTTTTTGTTACGAATATGCGGGCACGGAGAATAGCGAGACGGCGCTGGGCAAAGCCGGAGACCAGCTATTGAAGTTGAAGTTCAAACCCAATCCCGCTTACAATCCGCCGTCCCATGTGGAACAGGTACTGACGGGCATGCAAGGCGAGTTACTGATCGATCCGGAAATGAAGCGTCTCGCGAGGATCGACGGCACTCTTTTCCAAGAGGTCACGTTCGGATGGGGAATTCTGGGCCATCTCAACAAGGGCGGACACTTCCGCGTCCAGCAGGCCGACTTGGGCTT
>PLEA01000555.1 GCA_003136335.1 Acidobacteriaceae bacterium
ACCGGCCTTCCCGTTCTTCCCGCCATACCTGTTCCATGACCTTGTCAGAGACGTTTCCCGGGGGCTCTGGCCAAGAGACCGACGCTGGCCGTTGGTTTAAGGGTGGGGTCAGAAGGCCATCCGCAACCAATCGCTGCTCCTGCTTGGAGCGTCCTTCCAGACGGCAGGGAACGATCCGCGCCACGGGCTTGTTGCGGTCGCACACAAGCACCTCTTCGCCGTCCCGGACCAGCTGAATATGGGCGCTGAGGTGCGCTTTCAGCTCGGCAATATTGACGGTTCTCATGTCGCAATTGTATCGAATGTGACCATGTTAGTCATCTGCTATTTTCCTGCACTCGATGCTGAATCCGCAATTATTTCATCTGCGTTTCATCGAGCGACTGGAAATCCCGGATACGTGGCGTGCCGAAAGAACAGAGAATATTTAGGCGGCATATGTTGGTGGGTCAGCTTTCTGACCCCCAACCCTGAGTGTCTCGGCGTCGGCAAAGATTTCGACGTCGAGATTGCGGCCGCCCTCAAACTCCGGGCCTAGTGGGCCGGTCGCTCCAATTCTGCTAAGCTGAGCAGCGTCAACATCGAGACTAGAGGACACAACCGTGGAAGTGGTGGCCGGCGTGGATCTTGGCGGAACAGCCATCAACTATACGTTAGTGAACCGGGAAGAACAGTTTCTCATCGAGGGGCTGTGCGAGCATCCGGCACTTTCGAAGCAGGGACCCGAGGTCTGCCTCCAGCAGATCGCAACCGGTCTCAAGATCGCCACCGACCTGGCGGGCGTTGCTCTTGACGACGTAGTCGCCATCGGCCTCGATACGCCCGGTCCGTCCAGTGCCGCCGGCCAGCTCAGCGCGCGGGGTTCCACCAACTTTGTGCATCCCAAGTGGGCGGGATTCGATATCCGCGAGGGTCTGGCGCACAAATTAGGCAAGCCCGTGTCGTACTTGAACGATGCCAACGCAGCCGCGCTCTGGGGACACTATGCGATCTTCGGAGCCAACAGCCGCGAAACATCGATTTCCGACGTCGTCGGTACGGGCAACGGAGGAGGCATCATCCTCGACGGCAACGTTGTGAAGGGCAAGAACGGATTCGGCGGAGAGCTGGGCCACGTAGTGATTCCCTATCAAAGCATAGCGGGGATCGCCGGCATCAAGCCGCGCTGCAATTGCGGACGAATCGGCGACTTGGAGTCGCTGTGCTCTCTCACCGCGATTGAGAGGACTCTCTTACCGTATTTTCTGCAGCGCTATTCGGGCCACGCCCTGGCGAAGCAGGATCCCCACCAGGCGGCCAAACTCGTTCGCGGTTTGGCGGATCGGGGCGATCCCATGTGCAAAGAAATTTTCCGGGTTCAGGCCCATGCCTTGGGACTCTTTTTCGACGAAATGGTGAATACTTTCGACCCAGATGCGTTGATCGTCGGCGGCGGTGTGCTGGAAACGAGTAAAGAATTCCAGCAGTGGTTTCTGTTAGAGATCCGCGCAGGCATGCCGACCCAGCGGGAGGAGCAGGCCAACATTCCAATTCACGTGATGCCTAACGGCGATTCTGCCGGGGCGCGAGGCGCTGCGTTAGAGGCGCTCAAACTTGCGAGGCAGAGCGGTCTCGCATAGTGGCACCGGCTGAGCGGAAGAGAACAGCAATTGTCTCGATAGGACTTCAGGCCGGATTTTACTGCGACCCGTTCGATGCCCGACAGAGTGGATACGAGCCTACCGTTACAGAAACAGTGGGCTCGTTGGTGGGAGGGATTTGTGCCGGTGCCTGGTTCGAAAATGCGCTAGTGGCTCCTCCCAGATTAATCGCTTCTACCACATAGTAGTAAAGTGCGCCATCTTGCACCAGATCGTCGACGCAAGCGGTGCCGGCGATTGGTCTCTTGTTAATCCACTCACAGTCTCGGCATGGGGGTTTCTCATTTGCCGGATTCGGCGTAGTGCTCCGATACAAACAATATCCCACAGCCTGCCGGTCGGAAGACGGAGAGCTCGCTTTCCACGTAAGGATCACTTTGTGGTGGCCGGTCTGCGATGACCGTTGCAGGATGGGAGTGGTTGTGGTCGGACAAGGGGGCAGGTTAGGTTGCGCTGCTGCCAAACGTTTTTTCTCATGGTTGGAAGTTTGTCTCAACACCAGAGTCGCGCTCGGACTCACCCGTCTTGCGGTAGCAAGCAATCGCGATGCGTAAACAACAAGCAATACCAGTACACTCACCGCTAAAAAGGAAATGAAGTGCACCGGCCGCACATTGACCTTGTGGTGATTCCTAAGCATTGTTTCACGTTGCTGCGAGCAAAGCCGCGTATCAGCCATTGTTACCCATCTCTCGGTGCGAAGTCTCTCGGCTGCGCGTCACCTCGGCGAGCAATCCAGATAAGAAGAATGACGGTTGCCAGAGCAATCAGAAAGTAGATGATTCCTCCCTGATGATGAAGTCTGCCGGTTATGAAACTCCGGTCTACGCGCGTTGTCAGAATTGCCAGGACAAATATGCGAAGCCCATTCTTAGCCACCGAGAGAGGGATCGCAACTGCGATCACCAGGGCCTTTCGCCAAACTGAGCGCAAAAGCACCTGCGCAAGAACCATGGTTGTCACCACTAACATCAGGCTCGAACGGATGCTGCTGCATTCTGGAGCAACCTCGACGGTCAATCCTGGAATGGTGATCAGTGTTCCATCTTGAGTCGACGGCACGCCAAAGAGTGCAAACAGCAGGCGAGCCGAGGCAACCGAGCCTTCCTGCAGCAACCTTACGATTGGATGCAGTATGACTTCGGGCAAGGGAACGCTCCAAAACAAGAAGCAAAGGGGGAAGAGAGCACGCTGAAAAGCGCGAGTGCCAAAAGATACGATAAAGGCGCCGATCCACCACACAACAAGTGCCAGCATGTTTACCGAAAGTTGCTCGTCGCGTGGCAGGGAAGAAAGGTGCAGTCTTGCAATCACTGTCGCCACAATAGCCGCGACGAGCAAAATTAAGCCAATGCCTGAATGCGATTCCCCCGAAGATTCGGACGATTTCCACTCCAGGTATATCAACGAGAGGCTGACAGGCAGAATCAGCAAGATATGCGTGTATTGCTCGTCGCGCAGGGCCAGCGCGAATGAAGAGATGAGAGGACTCCACCAAATCAGCAAAGAAATCGCGCCGAGAACGGAAAAGCGTGAGAGTGGCGACAATTTGGAAGTTGATTCTCGGGTCGAACTGGTCAGCACCATGTGCTAGTCCGCCAGCAAATATTGTAAAGTTTTTCAGTCACGCATTTGCGGCTCAGCATCATTTCTGAAACCTCTTGCGCCTACCGTGGCCTGTTCGATTCACAAACATGCGCGGATCGTAATTCAGCGCTGCTACTTTGTGTATGTCAATCTGTTCGTAGTCGGAATGCGCGGGGTTGATCAGCCAGTTATTTTCGGCGGGAGCGAGAACAGCAGGTACGATTAGAATGCAGTGTTCCCCGCGCTGCGCAAATTCGTCTCCCAGCCGGGCAAGTGCAGGAGGGGCAGCGGCTTCTCGCCAGTTTGCGGGCATATCGCGGACTTCAACGCGTTCTCGGGCCAAATCATCTGGAACTTCCGCGACAGCCAAAACCAGATCAGCCGGGGGATCTTCCTTATCAAGATGTACGAAATATTCCAACATGGCGAGGGATTGGTGTTCCGAAGTATAGCTGAGGCGCGTCCCCGGACTCGACCAGCGCCCGCCATAGCGGTAAGCGCCCTCCCCATCAAACGGGGCACGGGCAAATGCTCGGCGCAGAATCCGATAGATGAGGCTCAACTCACTCCGCCGTAGGCGATGCGACCCAAAATGCTTTCTACCTGACGCGCTCCCAACTCCGTGTCGATCATGGCTACGGGAGCGAGGCCGCCAAGGGTGCGATTCGGACGTTTGAGCCAACGTAGTGCGCGCTCGTGGTCGCCCAGATATTCATCAGCAATAGCGACAATCCGAGCCAAGCGGTAAAGCCGATCGGATTCGTAAGGCGCAAGCCTTCCACTGCGCCGTCGGCGCTGCAAACTTCGCGACGAGAGGTCAAGAGCGCGAGCGAGTTCTTTCAAGGTCAAACCGGATGCTCGCATCAACTCTTCCACCACGGCCGGAGCAAATCCCTCTCGGATCGCATCGCGCATATCGTGGTCACTGGAGAGAACGCGTCCGAGCGCGTGCTCTCCGCCTAATTCTCGGACTACAGCTCTGAGTTCGTTTACCATTATGTCGCTTATCGTAGCGCCAAATGGCGTCACCGTCAAGAAACGTACCTTCCACTAGAAAATAGGCCGCCCATGCTTTTCACGCGGACATTCCGGAGTTGTTTAAGAGTCCGTCCTTTAACTCGAGTTGCGCGAGGCGTACCTCTTGCCGCAAGCCGTTTTTGTCGGGACCACGTCCGTTTGTCGCAATTGAGTAATCTAAAGCTTGAATTTTGATTACTCATATGCGCCAACGTTCTTGGCGACTGCGACGAGGGGGCAGGCGAACGTTTAAGACTTCAACTCCGCAAGCTGCTTCCTGGCATCTTTTGCGTCGCTGGAATTGGGATCGAGTTTCAACACCTGCTGTAATTGCTGTCGAGCGAGCGACGCTTGTCCGCTTCTCGCATAGGCCATTCCGAGGTGGTAGTGAAACGTGGGATTGTCTGGTGAATTGCTCTCTTGGCCCAGCTTCAACGCTTCCCGCAGCGAGTCGACTGCCGACCGGTAAGCGCCTTTCTGATAGTAAATCCACCCCAAGATATCGGCGACACTGGGGGAATCTGGCATGCCACGTCGAGCGGTCTGCGCCAGCGAGAGGGCGACGTCGAGGTTGCCACCGGATTGCAACATGACAGAAGCCAAATCATTCAATGCCAGGGGACTTTCCGGCTTGATTGCGAGTGCCTTCTGATATGCCTCGGTCGCACCTTTCCAATCTCGCCGGGACTGTAAGAGCTGGCCCAGGAGAACGTAGAAAGAAGCTTCCTGTGGATTGTCCTTAAGCCCTTGCTGATACGTGGCGATGGCGTCGTCGACATGCCCGTCGGCTGCTTGTACTTGACCAAGCTTAATCCGCGCATCGGTGTTGTTCTTATCGAGCTGTATCGCTTTGCTCAGCGCGGCCGTGGCCCCGTTCAGATCCTTCTTTTNNCCGCTGCTGCCTTGCACCTTGGCGATCTGGAGGTTCGCAGTGGCAATGGCCGAATCAATTTGCTTCTGAGCTACATATGTATTCATGAGACCGCGGAGAGCATCGTTCGATCTAGGGTCCCGGTCAAGGGCTCGACGGTAGCTAGCCTCCGCTTCTTTGAATCGCTTCTGCGCGAAGTTCAAATTTCCCAGCTG
>PLEA01000232.1:0-577 GCA_003136335.1 Acidobacteriaceae bacterium
ACCCGAATTCGCCCGGAGGGAAAGTGAAGCTCCGTATGTCACCGGTGTGAAGTGCGATAGCGGAATTCGTAGCAAGGTGCGGACATTTCGCCGCGAACCCCGCGGGATTACGGGTGAGCACAACCATCCGGGCGCCGAGGCCCAGAGCCTGATTGATGTGGCAAAAACTCTCGACGAGCCAGCAGCCGAAAAAACCAGTTCCGCCAGTCAGCAAGATGCGATGACCGCGTACCTCCTCCCACAGTGGAGCGGTGTGCTCCAGAATCAATTCTAGGTCTGGCCGGGCAATAGGGTTCGCTGGGCTCATCAGTCTTCCAAAGGAGAGATGATCATCACCGACCTGAACACGTCGCAAGAAGCTGCGGCGCTGTACTTTCCATAGTCAGGCTTGCGAACATTCCGTCCGGAACGGTAGCCAACCGCCCCGAATACTGTATGAAGACGCAGCGGCTTCGGCACGGATTTACCACGTTTTCCATGGCGCTCTTCCGCTCGCCCAGAGTTCTTCCAGCCTTTGTTTGTCTCGCAATGTGTCCATCGGCTGCCAGAACCCGCGATGGAAATAGGCCTGCACTTG
>PLEA01000232.1:633-4409 GCA_003136335.1 Acidobacteriaceae bacterium
GCGGCCGTGACTCCTGTGGAAGGCGATGGCTGCCGAAATGTCGATATCGCTTACACCATCCCCGTACGTCATGCAAAAGGGATCCTCATGCTCGAGATAGTGAGCCACTTTCCTGAGCCGTCCTCCGGTGCCCGCATTATCTCCGGTATCGACCAGAGTTACGCGCCACGGCTCTGCAACGCTCTGATGCACCTGCATTCGGTTCTCTTTCATATCGAAAGTGACGTCTGACATGTGCAAGAAATAGTTCGCGAAGTACTCCTTGATGAGATACCCCTTATATCCGCAACAAATGATGAAGTCGTTGATTCCGTGTTGCGAATACATCTTGAGAATGTGCCACAGGATCGGTCGACCGCCGATCTCGACCATAGGCTTTGGGCGTGTGACCGTTTCTTCACTAAGCCTCGTCCCGACCCCGCCCGCCAATATGATTGCTTTCATTCCATCCTCTGGTGCTCCCGAGCGTTGTGCTTCGCAGGAGGGGAGCGTTTCCTTTTATCTGTGAGACATTGCCCTCAGGTCCATACAGTACACGGGCGGGTGCCCCATTGTGTATGCTTACTTTGCGACCTCGGCGGAGATCAGTGGCAGAGCTTCGGCAACAAGTTCTGGAATGGTGGTCACAGCCCTTCGCAGAGCATATCCAGCAACAGAATGTGAACCTGTCCACTGCACCGTTCCGGTGTCCGCCAAACTGATTGATACCACCCCTCGGCGGGGGATTCGGCGCAATAGCCTTAGGAGCAGACATGTCGCTTGCTTTTGATCCATCCTCGGTTTTTTGTCGAGCCATTGAAGACCATCTCGCGGTTATCGATTCGCTGCGCGACCAGCAATCGCTGCTGCAGGGGATAGGCGAGGAAATGACCCGCGCTATTCTCGCCGGCAAAAAGGTACTCTGGTGCGGAAATGGGGGTAGTGCCGCGGACTCTCAGCACCTTGCTGCGGAGTTAATGGGTCGATTCCGGCGGGAGCGCTGCGCCTTTCCCTCAATCGCGCTAACGACCGACACATCAATCTTGACCGCCGTCGGCAACGACTACGGGTACGAAAGAGTCTTCCAGCGCCAAGTGGAGGCACTCTGCACCAAGGGCGACGTGCTGGTAGGCATTTCAACTTCCGGCTCAAGCAAGAACGTCTGTGCCGCCCTCCAAACTGCGCGGCAGATCGGCGCATTTACGGTTGCGTTTACCGGACAGGGCGGCGGGGAAATAGCCGCCATCGCTGATGTTGCTCTTCGCATCCCTTCGAAAGATACCGCTCGCATCCAGGAGGGATATATGCTCTGTGGACACATGCTCTGCGACTGGGTAGAACGATCCGTCTGCGATCGGCAGCTGGAGTTGGCGAAGGGTGTCGTCCGCTAATCGAATGTGTTACTTTGATTGCCCATCCTTCAGTGGTCTTGAACGGACTGGGCGATCAAGACAGCGGCAGATATAATATTCGCTTGCGAGGTGCGCGATTCTGTGCCCAACCCCGTCATGCGCAGTATCCAAAGGAGTCCCATGAGTACAATCCGGATTGGCAACCGGCTGATCGGAGACGATCAACCGTGCTTCATGATTGCGGAAATCGGCATTAACCACAACGGTGATGTTGATCTTGCCAAGAGGCTTATCAGCGTAGCCCTGGCTGCCGGCTGCGACGCAATTAAATTCCAGAAGCGGACCGTTGATGTAGTTTACACGCCGGAAGAGTTGGCCAAGCCGCGCGAGAATCCCTTTGGCCCTACCAATGGAGACCTCAAGTACGGCCTCGAATTCGAGCAGGAAGAGTACGAAGAGATCAGCGCCTTCTGCAAATCGGTCAAGATGCTCTGGTTCGCCTCTCCATGGGACGAGGCCTCCGTGGATTTCCTGGAGCGTTTTCACATTCCGGTTTACAAAATCGCTTCCGCTTCGCTTACGGATGATCGGCTGCTGCGGCACGTCCGTGCCACGGGAAAGCCAATCATTCTCTCCACCGGCATGAGCACCTATGCCGAGATTGACCACGCAGTCGAAGTTCTGGGCAAAGAAGATCTTGTTCTGATGCACGCCACAAGTACGTACCCAGCGACCTACGGCGAGTTGAATCTGCGCGCGATACCGACGATGGCCGCACGATATAGCGTACCCATCGGCTACTCCGGACATGAGACCGGGATTCCGACCAGCGTTTGCGCGGCTGCACTTGGAGCCTGCTCTGTAGAGCGCCACATCACGATGGATCGCGCGATGTGGGGTTCTGATCATGCGGCCTCCCTGGAGCCAAACGGCATCTCGCGGCTGGTACGCGATATCCGACTGTGGGAGCAGGCAAAAGGCGACGGAACCAAGCGTGTCTATGAGCGCGAGTTTCCGATCATCAGGAAACTCCGCCGCGTGGGCGCCACGGTCTAACTGCATGGTGCCGGAAAATTCCGCAGCGGTCGGCCTGGAGACGATCCGGGCAGTGGCCCTCGATGTCGACGGCGTACTCACTGACGGCGGGCTTTGGTGGGGACCTGGTGGGGAAGAGTGGAAGCGCTTTTGCTTCGCTGACATCATGGGGGTTTCGCTGGCGCGTCGCGCCGGACTGATCCTGGCCCTAATCTCAGGCGAAAACAGCCCGCTAGTGGATCGCTACGCCGAGAAGATGCTCATACGGCATGTAGTCAAGGGATGCCGCGATAAGGCTGCGGCGCTCCGCGAATTCGCCGCTGCCGCTGGGGTGAAACTCACAGAAATCTGCTTCATGGGCGACGACGTTAACGATCTGCCGGCAATGGCAATTGCGGGCTTATCTGCCACCCCAGCAAATGCAGCATCGGTGGTACTGGAGCGCGCGAACTTTATTGCCAGAGCCTCCGGGGGCAATGGGGCGGTGCGCGAGTTGATGGACGCGCTGTTAGCCGCGCGGGGTCTCACCGCGCAGGAAGTGTTCACCAGGGATTGAAGGCTTCGGCATTCAATGATCTTTCCCGAATCCCGCTTACGATTGGACCAATGAAGCTTTCCGATTACGTAGTCCGCTTTGTCGCCGATCAAGGTGTGAAGCACGTCTTCCTGGTCACCGGCGGCGGCGCCATGCACCTGAACGCCTCTCTTGCAGGCGAGAAGCGGTTGATTCCGGTTTGTAATCTGCATGAACAAGCCAGCGCGATCGCGGCGGAGAATTACTCCAAGGCAACGAACAATCTGGGTGTATGCATGGTTACGACCGGCCCGGGCAGCACCAATGCAGTCACTGGCGTGGCGGGAGCGTGGTTGGACTCTACTCCGACCCTATTCATATCCGGGCAGGTCAAGCGGCCTGATCG
Source organism: Acidobacteriaceae bacterium (assembly GCA_003136335.1). The sequence continues at coordinate 3,920 of PLEA01000232.1, forward strand.
TGCGTTCGACAACGAAAACAAGCCTCTCGGTATGCGGCAGGTTGGGGTTCAGGAGGTGGACATTGTCTCTATCGTTACTCCCATCACCAAATACGCCGTCACTGTGCTTGACGCAAACGAAATCCGCTATCACCTTGAGAAAGCTCTCTATCTGGCTCGGACAGGGCGTCCCGGTCCGGTGTGGATCGATATCCCCCTCGATGTGCAAGCATCTCCGATAGATGCTCCGGCCACTCTCCGACGATTCGATCCGGCGGAACTTGCGGCCATCGATTCCGGCCGACTAACGACCGCGGATCTTAATGAAAAGGCCATTGCGATCTTGGCCGAACTGAACCAAGCCGAGCGGCCTATTGTTCTGATCGGTAATGGTGTTCGCCTGGCTCGCGCGGAGGCAGAGATGCAACAGCTTCTCCGCCTTTTGGACATCCCGGTGGAAGTCACTTGGCTCGCCATTGACCTCGTTCCCGACGACGATCCCCTTTACGTG
>PLEA01000541.1 GCA_003136335.1 Acidobacteriaceae bacterium
AGAAGTCCTGCCGCTAACTCCAGATCGTGCAGGTCCTCGCGGCTGAAATCCTTCGCAAACTTCGAATCCAGTCCCTTGCGCGAAATCTGAATTACGCCCACCACTACCAAATCTCGATCCATGATCGGCACGGACATGAGCTTCTGAATGGGCGCCGGCGGAGCCGGTTCGTCCGAATCGGTGGCGTTGGGTTTGATGGTTTCAAAGATGCTGGCGTGCTTCACCCGCGCAAAGTTATTAAAAATCTCCGCTTTCTTGCTCAGAGCCGTGTGCGCCGCTACTGCTTTGCTGGACAAAGGAATCGCCCCCGTCGTGCGCAGGTATTCGGGGAATACAAAGCGCAGCAGGCCGCCCTCCAGCCGCATCAGCGCGACTTCGTTGTACTGCACGCGAAAAATCTTGGCCAGGACCTTGCACAGGTCCAGCGAAGACACGCCCTCGCCCAGCACAGATTCCAAGGGAAGGAGGTTCTCGGGAAGGACGATTTCTTCCGTCAGCCCGTGGTCTTTATTTTGGGTCATAGTCGAGCCACCGTCTCCGGTTCGCGGAGCAACCTAGACTGTATCGCATTTTTTAAGCCACAAGGTACTTCCGAAAGTAATGGGGACAGCGCCTGTAAGTCCTGTGTTTTCAGTAAAGGAGTAAACCAAAGTCGCAATCTGGCAAAGAATCAGCTACTGAGTGCCCTGCCACAAACTGGCAATTGCCTGACAGTTTTTGTGCCTGAACCAATGCTGGGCCCTTGAGAACAGGCGTTTCCTTCCCGGCCACAAACTCGTTTACACTTCCACCCTATGAATAATCCGATGCAGCCCAATGTGAAATTAACCAACGACGCCAACTACCGCGAAAATTATGCCAACAGCGTGCAGATGCGCGTCAACATCTGGGACTTCTTCCTGGTTTTCGGCACACTGCAGCAACAGACCGAGAGCCATGTGGAGATCAAGAACTTTCAGGGCATTTACCTCAGTCCACAGCAGGCGAAGGCGTTGCTGGGGCTTCTGCAGCAGAACGTGGGTGGTTACGAGAGCGCCTTCGGAGAGATCAAGCTCGATCCACGCATGGGGCCGCAAGGACCGGTGCACTAGGGTGTCCGAATAGAGCAGCATTGCTAGAATGACTTCTCCCATGCGCTCTCCCCGCCCGCATCTTGCACTGGTGTTCGCGGTCATCTTTGTTGCGATTTTTCTGCTGCACGTTCCGTTGCTGCAGCTTCCTTACTTCTGGGACGAAGCCGGATACTACATTCCTGCAGCACGCGACCTGTTGCTCAGCGGAAGTCTGATTCCGCACACGACCGTTTCGAATGCCCATCCGCCGCTGGTGTTGGCCTGGATCGCCCTGTGGTGGAAGAGCGTGGGCTACGCGCCGCTGGTCACGCGATCGGCCATGTTGGGAGTCGCTGCATTCTCACTGCTCGGAGTATTTCGACTGGCCGAGCGCACGGCGAATATGCAAGTGGCCATTGCCTCAACATTGTGTACCGCGTTATATCCCGTCTTCTTCGTGCAGAGCTCGCTGGCTCAGGTGGATCTGGCGGCGGCGGGGCTGACGTTCTGGGGCTTGTGTGCTTATCTTGAGGATCGCCCGGTTGCGGTGGCGATCTGGTTTTCGCTGGCCGCTCTTGCCAAAGAGACTGCGGTTCTCGCGCCGGTAGCATTAGCAGGCTGGGAAGTTCTGCGTTTGCTAATGCCGAAGCGGGGCGCGCTGCGAGGGCTTTGGAAAGACGCCGACGGCGCGGACGGCGCGGATTCAGAACCCGGGATGCGGCTTGCACGGCGCATTCTCCCGCTTTTGCTTCCCGTCCTTCCGCTAACGCTGTGGTACGCGTATCACTATGCGCGCACGGGATATGTGTTTGGCAATCCGGAATTTTTTCGCTACAACGTCGCGGCGACGCTTAGTCCTTTGCGGTTTTTGTTGGCTCTTGTGTTGCGGCTTTGGCAGGCGTTCGGGTATCTGCATTTGTGGCTGCTGACACTGGCGATGGTGTGGGCGATGCTTCTGCCTCCGGTGAAAGACTCCGGGAGCGAGCGCGCGCGTATTGCGATTTCGGTGCAAATGATATTTCTCGTCGTGGTGGCGGCGTACGTGGTTGCCATGGCTTTGGTCGGGGGCGCGGTGCTAGCGCGCTACATGCTGCCGGCGGTGCCGCTCGTGATCATCGTCGCGGTCTCTACGCTGCGCAGGCGGCTACGCGATTGGCCCGCGGCCATTGCGGTGGTTGCGGTTGCTTTCGTTGCCGCGTGGTTCTGGAATCCGCCCTATGGATTCTCGCCAGAAGACAATCTCGCCTATCGCGATTACGTGGTGCTGCACCAGAACGGGGAGCACTTTCTCGAAGCCCGCTATCCTATGGCGCACGCGCTTACTGCGTGGCCAGCCTCGGATGAACTGACACGTCCGTGGCTTGGTTACGTTACGCGCCCGGTGCAGGTGGTGCGCATCGAAGATTTTTCTCTCGAGGAAGTGCTGTCGGCTGCCGAGTTCCGCTCGCACTTCGAGGTGGCGTTGGTTTTCTCCACGAAATATGAGCCAGCGCATCCGCTGCTGGATCGTTGGAAGGACTGGGAGGAACTGAAGCGCCGATTCTTCGGCTTCCACCGCGACTTGCCGCCGNNGCGGTGATTGAGATGGAGCAGGCGGAGATCCTGAATGCAGACGGCCGAGAGAGAAGATTTTTCGCCGCAAAGTTTGGTTTCTGACCTGAGCCTTTCTCAGGATACACATCGCTAAAGTGTAGTGCCACTTTGCAGGCACTTCGCGGGGGAACCTCCATAATCTGCCCTCACGACGCCTGACTGATCGGAGCAGTAAGCCGGCATATCCGCATGCAGTGGACGGGAGGTCACCTGGAATTTGCGGCGGGCGCCAGTTGTGTCCCGCGCCGGGCAAATGAGTTCAAACGCATAGACATTCCTCCGTCCGCTCTTGGCTAGTTCTTTAAGCATCTCGGATGAAGCCAAGTCTGAAATCGTGCAGGTGTAGCCGAGGTCGGGATGGGCTTCCGCGAAATGCGCTTCTTCATCGACCAATGTTCGCAATGTGCCGATCGCGGAATCGACATAACCCAGCTTGATCAAGCCCCACAAGGAAGGGATGGTAATCCAGCATGACGCGGCTACCACTGCGCAAACAACGGCGACGGCAGCAGTTCCAGATTTCTTCTTGCTCGACGGTCGCATTTACAGCACCTCTTCGAGCGGTAACCGAGCTATCGCTGCATCAAATGGCACGAATGCGTTTTGATCACTAGCCACACTTCGCGGCCCGGCGCTAGTTGCAGCGAATCGCGCGCGGCCAGCGTGAGATGCACTTCCATTTCGACCCTGTACTTCACCCGCGCGCAGACGATTACGTCGCGCTGCTCGAGTGAGGTGATGCGTCCCGGAATCACGTTGCGCGCGCTCAACCCGACCGGCGGCACCGTAGCCAGCAGAATGTCGCCCGCGCGGATTCCCACGCGCAGTGCCGACCCCACGCCGCCGCGCACTAGCGGAGTTTCGAGAAGCACCGGGCCGCCGTCTCCAGCTATGCGGCAGGTCATGGTGCCGCGCTCCGGGTGAACGGACTCTACTACGGCGTCGAAAATATTCTCGAAGCCTACCAATTGTGCGACTGTTTCCTGCTGCGGCGCTTCGATCACTTCATGCGGAGTGCCTTGCGCGACGATGCGTCCGGCGTCGAGGACAATTACGCGCTCACCCAGCGCAAAGACTTCCTCGCGGCTGTGTGTGACATAAAGAATGGGAATGCGATGAGCCTGGTTCCACTGGCGCAGATCGTCGATGATTTTCGATTTCGTCGCCGCGTCGAGCGCGGCCAGCGGTTCATCCAAAAGCAGCACTGCGGGATCGGTCACCAGAGTTCGGGCTAACGCCGTGCGCTGGCTTTCTCCTCCGGAAATGTCACGCGGGTATCGCTGGGCGAGGTGGGCAATGCGAAATGTCTGCAGAATCGCAGATGTTCGCATTGCACGCTCGGCGAACGGCAAGTGGGCGAGGCCGTATTGGATGTTCTTCTCAACCGTTAGATGCGGGAACAGTGCGAGACTCTGAAACACGTATCCGACGCGCCGTTTCGACACAGGAAGCTCGATGTGTGGCGCGGCATCGAACAGGACGCGGTCGCCGACGTTGATGCGCCCGGAGTCCGGCTTGGCTAAGCCTGCGACGCAATCGAGGACAGTGGTTTTGCCGGCTCCGGATGGGCCGAACAGGATCGTGAACCCGGGCGCGGCCTGAAAGTTAATTTCTAAAACAAATTCTTGACCCGCAGAAAGGATCCGCTTCCGTAGGAAACCTTCGAGCCGTGGCCCGGCTGTCTCTTCACTGCGTTTGGCGGATGGCGAGAGTGGGGATAACGTAGCCGCGACTTCAGCCGAACCGCTCGAGCGAGATTCATTCATCGGAGTTCATTCTAGGGAGCCGCGCCGATGTTGGCAAAGTCAGACATTAGGAATCGAGGTACGAATTCCTTGACAAGCCGCAGCCCCTCGGGAGTGAAGGGGATCCTTCGACTGCGTAGCTGCTTCGCTTCGCGAACCATCCACTTCGCTCATGATGACAGCCATGGGGTGGGCGAGCTAAATGCCAGATTATTTTATAGGTCCCACGACCCAAGCCCTCCGATTGACGCTATACACGACGGCCAGCACGGCAAAGCAGAACGCGAGCAACAGCAGCGCGGTCTGATTGGCGGCGGCGTAGTCGGAGGCCTGCACCCGGTCGAAGATATCAATGGAGACCGTGCGCGTCACGCCGGGAATGTTTCCGCCCACCATGAGCACGACCCCGAATTCTCCCATGGTATGAGCAAAACTCAAGGCCGTGCCGGTAATCAAGCCGGGGACGGAGAGCGGCATGATCACGCGGAAAAAAGTGCGCAGCGGGGAAGCGCCCAGAGTCGCCGAAGCCGCGATCAGCTTGCGATCTACGCCGGCGAACGACGCGGCAAAGGGCTGCACCGCAAACGGCAGACTGTAAAGGATTGAGCCAATCACCAGTCCGCTGAACGTGAAAGCCAACGTGTGGCCGGTGAGCGAGATCCACCAGCGACCCAGTGGGCTGCGCGGCCCGAGCGCTACCAGAACGTAAAACCCCAGCACCGTCGGCGGAAGCACAATGGGCAGCGCCACCACGGCCTCGATCAAAAATTTCCAGCGCCTGTGGGAAAAGGCAATCCAGTGCGCGATCGGCAGACCCAGCACCAGCAGTATGGCCGATACCGTGATCGCCAGTTGCAGCGTCAGACAGAATGCTTGCCAGTCGATTGCCATGGTGTTCTATGTAGCGGCGCCCGGCGGCTGTCACGGAAACGTCTGGTCCCCGCTTGCGAGGGCAAGATGTCCTCGCGACAGTCGGCAGGATGCCGGCGCTACTGCGGCAGCGTAAAGCCGTACTTCCGAAACAACTCGGCCGACTCTTTCGTCTTCACGTATTCCAGAAACTGCGCTGCTTCTCTCTTATGCTGGGAGCGCGAGAGCAGGACCACTCCTTGCGCGAGCGGAGGGTAGTCCTTCTCGGAAACCTCCGAATACTTTCCTTTACCGCGCATACCTGGCGCAACCGCGTGCGCGAGTGCTACGAATCCTGCCTGTGCATTCCCTGACTCCACGAACTGGGATGCCTGCGAGATGTTCTCGCCTAATACCAGACGGTCCGCCACGCGATCATACAGTCCGGTATGCTTTAAAGCCGCAACCGCAGCCCGGCCATAGGGAGCATGCTGGGGATTGGCAATGGCAATCTTCTTCACCGAAGCATCGAGCAGAACCTGCATGCCTTGGTGCTCAATGTCGAGCGGGGAATCCGCCGGAACCCACAGCACGAGCCTTCCAACCGCGTACTGATACAAGCTTGTGCCGTCGGCTGCGCTAGCGGCAATGAGTTGGCGAGGATAATCCATATCCGCCGAGAAAAACAGATCGAACGGAGCCCCATTCTGAATCTGCTGCGTGAGCGCCCCTGATGCTCCGAAAGAAAACTTCACTTTCACGCCAGTCTTCTTCTCGTAGCCGTCGCCGATCTCTTTCATCGCGGCGCTTAAATCGGCCGCCGCAGCCACAAACAGGTCAGGAGCGATCTTGTTTTCCTGTGCTCCGCCACAAGTCGCAGACAGAAAAATGCAGGCTGCCAGCAAAGTGCAGGAAAAAGATCTCATGTCCTCGGCAATCCGTTTCATCTCTGCCTTCGCTCCCGCGAAACCATAACGGAAAGCAGATTGTACAGGCCCAGAGCATTTCGTGTGCCCACCGGCGGTAGCGGAGTTTCCCAAAGTGGTCCAGTGCCGGCTCGGGACAATGCTTTTGCATTGCTTCGTCCGCGTCTCGTCCCGATACTGGCGGGTGAGCGAGATCCCCATGCTAAGTTGTAATTTATCTCGCTGGTTGCGAGTGCTGGCGATCGCTCTGAGTTGCTGTTCTGCAGTTTCGATCGTGCAAGCCCAAGGCGCGAAGCAGACAGTTCCGCAAAGTCCTATTCACGATTCCGACCCCGACCACATTAAAGAGCGCAACGAATGGTTTTTTCGCGGCCGCCTGGTTCACGGGAAACCCTCTTCCGAACTTCGCCGCCGAGCTTATCAGGCCAAGCTGCAGATGCGCGCGCGGCACGCTGCAGCCCTCGCCGCAACGGCTCGCGCCAACGGACAGGCCGCGGTCTCCTCAGGCTCAATCTCGTCAGGATCATGGACACCATTAGGTCCCATGCCCCTGGCCTCCGATGCGACCGGCAATGGTACGCAGGACTACCACCAGGTCTCTGGATGCGCGACTGCCATTGCCATCGATCCCGCCGACCCGACGGGCAATACGATCTACATTGGCGGCGCGCGATGCCGGCCAGAGCACAGTGGTAACTCTTGTCGTAGACTAGGCATTGCGCGCTCAGAAAGTCGTCGTGGACCGTTGGTTATTCGTCGTTGGTCGCTATCAAGCATAGCTTTCGTCTCACGACGAATGGCTAACGACGAACGACATTAGTCTCAGCTCAATGACCGATTCTCGCTACAACATAGTCATCATCGGAGGGGGTGTAGTAGGGCTCGGAGTCGCGCTCGAAATTACGCGCCGCTTTCCGCATTTACGTCTCTTGCTGCTCGAAAAAGAAGACCGGGTTGCCCGTCACCAGAGCGGACACAACAGCGGCGTCATTCACTCCGGCGTTTACTACAAGACCGGTTCCATGAAGGCGCGTCTTTGCGTGAGCGGAGCCGCGGCCATGGTCGAGTTCTGCCGCGAGCATGGGGTTGCTCACCAGGTCTGCGGGAAAGTCATTGTTGCAACTCACGTGGACGAACTCCCGCGTCTCGAAGAATTGCGCCAGCGCGGAGAAGCCAACGGCCTGGTCGGCCTGCGCTTGATCGGGCCCGAGGAGTTGCGCGAAATTGAGCCTCACGCCACGGGCCTGCAAGCCTTGGCGGTGCCCTCGACGGGAATCACCGACTACGCCAAAGTGTGCGAGAAATATGCGGAGTTGATTTCCGCAAGCGGTGGCACGGTTCTCACTTCTGCGGCCGCCGTTGGCATCCGCCGCCTGGCGAGCGAAATCGTAGTCGAAACCTCCCGAGGTGCGTTCTTCACCGATTCACTTATCAACTGCGCCGGTTTGTTCAGCGACCGCATCAGCCGGATGGCGGGCGACGATCCCGGTGTAATGATCGTCCCATTCCGCGGCGAGTATTACGATCTGGTGCCGGAGCGCGCCTCGCTGGTGCGCGCTTTAATTTATCCCGTGCCCGATCCGCGCTTTCCGTTTCTCGGAGTGCACTTCACGCGGCGCATCTCGGGCAAAGTGGACGCCGGCCCGAATGCCGTCTTCGCGCTGGCGCGGGAGGGTTACCGTCACTCCGACATTAGCGTGCGGGACATGGCTTCTTACCTGGCGTTCCCCGGTTTTTGGCGCATGGCCCGGCAGCATTGGCGGAATGGTTTCGACGAATTCCGGCGTTCGCTCTCGAAGCCGGTCTTCGTTCGCGCTTTGCAGCGTTTGCTTCCGGAAGTAAGCGAGAAGGATCTGGTTCCTGGCGACTCCGGCGTGCGCGCGCAGGCGCTTAGGCCCGACGGCGCCTTAGTGGACGATTTCCAATTCGTCCCTTCCGGCAAAGTCCTGCACGTCCTGAACGTTCCATCGCCCGCGGCTACGGCCTCACTGGCCATCGGCAAGACCATTGTGGATACTGCGGCAGGCAGTCTTGGTCTCGCCTGACAAGCTCGCTATGTCACTTCCCAATATCCTCATTCCACAGGTCGGCATGCGCACTGATGAACTCGCGCATCATGCGAATGCATTCCGCATCGTCGAGAATCACGACGCTGGTTCCATGTTGCTGAAACAGATCTTCAGCGCCCTTGAAGTTGCGATTCTCTCCGATCACGACCCGGGAAATACGAAACAGCAGAGCCGTGCCCGTGCACATGATGCAGGGGCTCAGAGTGCTGACCAGAGTCAACTCCGCCCAGTCTCGTCTGCGGCCCGCATTGCGCAGGCAAACTGTTTCGGCATGCGCTGTGGGATCTCCACTCTGCACTCGCAAGTTATGTCCCCGGGCCACGATCTGCCCTTGCTGGTTGGCGAGGACCGAACCAATCGGCAAGCCTCCTTCGCGCAGTCCCTTCCTCGCCTCTTCGAGAGCCTCTTGCAATAGTTCCTGATCGTTCATCATCCTCCGAGCCGTTGCGACAGAGCGGCAATTGTCTAATCAGCCGAGATACCAGGGAACGTTGATGACGCTAATCCGCTGGCTGCCTTGAAAGTACAAAAGTGCCTTCAGCGCGGAGGATCGGTGATTGTGTAACAGCAGGTGATACCAGCGTCGTTCCATCAATTCTGGCAACACAACGGCGAAATGCTTGTCCGCGTTCTCGTTTTCCATTTTCAAGGCGTATTCCACGATCGGCTTGACCACAAATCGAAATGGCGACTTCAGCAGCACCAACTCAGGAATTGGCAGATTTGCGTCTCTCGCGGGAGTTTCTACTAGTCTGGTCCAATTTCGACACAGGCTCTCGGTATCTTCTCCGCACTCCACATGGAGAATCTGGATTTGAGTGGACATACCCCAGGCGAAGCGCAGGGCTTTTTCGGACACGACACTCCAGCGATCCATGGGAATCAATACAATGGGTGCGCAAAGGCCTTGAGTGTTGACTGGAACATCGGTACAGGTCTGCTTCTCGACGGCACCGTAATGCCGTTTGATGCCTGCCATCATTAGAATCATCGCCGGAATTAGAATGATAGTGATCCAGGCGCCTTCCGTAAATTTCGCGATCAAGACGACGGTTAAAGTGATTGCGGTAGCGATGGCGCCCAGTCCATTCAGAAACATATTCCTGCGAGCGCCCGGGCCGCCCACCCTCTTCCAATGCGCCACCATGCCAGCCTGCGACAAGGTAAACGCCATAAATGCGCCTACGGCATAGAGCGGGATCAGCCGATCGGTTATGCCGCCAAAAATGGCCAGCAGAACAGCAGTCAGGATCGCGAGCGCGTAGACCCCTTCTGCGAAGACCAGACGTCGCCCGCGTAGGGTGAGCGCATGCGGCAGGAACCCGTTGAGGGCGATGGCCCGGGAAAGCCGAGGAAAGTCGGCGAATGCGGTATTCGCCGACAGAGATAACACGACGAGGATCGAGACGATACTGGTCCAATAAAAGGCGCCTTTTCCGGTGACCGCGGCAAGCAATTGTGAGAGCACACTCTGATAGCCTGCTGCACCCGGCACAGTCGCGGCAACGTCATAGGTTCGTACCAGATATGCGATCCCTAAAAGCATTACCATGAGGACGGCGATGATGATCGTCAAAGTCAAGCGCGCATACTTGTACGTCGGCTCCTTGAAAGCCATGACTCCATTGCTCACCGCTTCGACCCCGGTCATGGCGGTGCAACCAGAAGCGAAGGCACGTAAGAGAAGCCATAGGCCAACGCCTGCCGTAGCTTGCATCAATCTCGGCGGCGCTACCACCGGAACTGGGTGTCCGCCCGCGGCGATCGCTTTAATCACGCCGACGGCGATCATTCCCAGCATGCAAATTATGAACAGGTAGGTGGGGATCAGAAAGACCCCGCCCGTTTCCCGCGCTCCACGCAGATTAATCAGGGTAAGAACCGCCAGGATTCCGAGACATATGATCAGCGTATGCGGTTGCAAGGAAGGAACTGCTGAAACGAGTGCGCCCACGCCGGCGGAGATTCCAACTGCCGCGGTCAGGACATAATCGACCATCAGTGAGGCCGCCGCCAGCAGCCCCGCCCCTACTCCAAGATTTTCGCTGGCGACGGTATAGGAGCCACCTCCCTGCGGGTACGCTTCAATCGTTTGGCGATACGAGATGTAGACAATCGCCAACAGAACAATAATGCTGATGCTGATTGGCCAGATGTACGCTGCCCCGGCCATTCCCAAGGGGATAAGAAGAGTCAAAGCGGCTTCGGGGCCATAGGCTGCGGAACTCAGCGCGTCCAGGCCAAAGATAGGAATGCCCTTCGTGGGCCCGATTCTTTCAGCTTTCTCATCTTCCGTTGCGAGAGGACGCCCCAGGACCAGGTCGACAAGATTCATGACGACATTCTAGTTCACAACCTCTACGGTTCCGACCAGAGACTTGCCGGTATGGAGTTGACGCACCACTAAGGTCCGGCGACCCCACTGCCGATGATCAAGAGAGCGAGCGGGGAAAAAAGAGCAGTACATTTTGATTGGTACCGATATTACTGACCGCAAGCGGGCAAACCGGCACCAAAAGACCTCGCCGTGAGCGATTCGAGTCTCCAAAGAGTACGTGGTATTCGGGAATACGAGGTGAACAGTGTTCCATCAGTCGCAGCGGCCAATCACCAGCACCATTTTGGTCGCTGACGATCAAGCCGCAAATCGTGAGTTGCTAAGGGAGCTCCTGGCGGAGCAGGGATGCAAAGTGATTGCTGTGCCGGACGGAGCGGCGGCGGTTGAAGAACTTTCCCGAACCCAAGTGGACTTGGTACTTCTGGACGTGATGATGCCGCACCTGAATGGGTTTGAAGTATGCGAGAACATCAAGAAAAATCCGGACACGTATTTGATACCGGTAGTCATGATTACGGCGCTGTCTGACAAGCAGGACAGGCTGGAAGGCATCCAGGCTGGAGCAGACGACTTTTTGAGCCGTCCCGTGGACCGAACGGAGCTGCTCGCTCGCGTAAGGTCACTTTTGAATCTTAAGCATCGCACGGACGAACTGGAGAAGGCCGAGTCGGTCTTGTTCTCGCTGGCGTCAAGCATTGAAGGCAAAGATCCTTACACGCATGGTCATTGTGAACGCCTGGCAGAGTATTCGGTTCGGTTGGGAGAGCGCCTCAAGCTTTCTGAGGAGCAACTGATTGCGCTCCGCCGCGCTGGGGTCGTCCACGACGTGGGAAAAGTTTCGGTGCCGGATGCGATTCTTTTGAAGCCAGGACGTCTCAACACAGAGGAATGGACATTAATCAAGCAGCATCCTTTGGTGGGGGAGCGAATCTGCGCACCCTTGAAATCGTTCCGTTTTGTGCTTCCGATCATTCGCCACCATCACGAGAGATTCGACGGCTCCGGCTATCCCGATGGACTTCGGGGAGAGGAGATTCCCGGAACCGCCAGAGTGCTGCAAGTCGTCGATGTTTATGATGCGCTGACTACCGACAGGCCTTATAAAAAGGCGCTTTCTGTCACCGATGCACTTCAAACCATGAAGGAAGAGGTCGCCAAAGGCTGGTGGGATCCGCACATCTTTGACCAATTCGAGCGGCTGGTGAGCGGTGGTGCGGGAGACGCTTTGTCGCGAGGTACGGCCGCTGGACGTCAAAGGCTGAAGTTGGTGGCTGGATAAGAGCCAATCACCGGGCTAGTGGAGTCCACGCATTTCCGCGGCGCGCCGCCTGCATTCGCAAGGCTTTTCGCATCCGCCTAGAGCAAACTTGAGGCGCCAACATGAAGTGGTCAATCGAAAAAAAGACCGGCGCGGGTCTGGCGGTAGCCGGAATGATTCTGCTGTTGGTGGCTGTGTTGTTGTACCGGAATGGACGCAGCTTCCTCGAAGCCAGCAACTGGGTGTCGCACACCCACGAGGTTCTGGCGGAACTGGAAGCGACCTTTTCGGCCATAAGCGAGGCGCAGACCGCGGCGGGTGGTTACGTCATTACCCAACAGAAAACGTTTCGGGAAATACACCAGGCGACCGTCCTAGTGGTTCGTGCTCACCTTCAGCGACTCAAGTTTCTAATCTCCGATAACCCTAACCAGCAGCGCCGCCTTGCCTTGCTGGAAAGCGCGGTTGCCGTCGAGCTCGAATCGCTGCAAGAGAATATCGATTTGCGCGAACAAAAAGGATTTGAAGCGGCACAACGGCGAGTGGCGACAGGCATGGGCACCAAGCAGTTTTACCAGGTGCGGACAATCATTTCCGAGATGAAGCAAGAAGAGGAGGATCTGCTGAAACGTCGCGACCGGAATTTCCAAGCGAGTACTCAGAGGACAAGCCTGACGCTCGCCTGCGTGGTCTTCCTGGGGTTACTGTTGCTAGGCCTGGTTTATTTCGTGCTGCTGCGAGGCGTCCCCGCCCGCAGGCGGGCGGAAGAGTTGTTACAGGAGAGCGAAGAGCGGCACCG
>PLEA01000162.1 GCA_003136335.1 Acidobacteriaceae bacterium
CGCAAAGCGGCTTCGTTCAACGTCCTTTATCGCAACCTATCCGACATCGCGCATCATGTCCCCCAAGAGGACTTCTGGATAATTCAGGTGCCTTTTTTGGCATTAGCCGAAAAAGCATTCGCGCTTTGCCAAAAGGCCGTTATGAAGCAAGAATGGGAATGCACCGTGCTCTCTTCATAGCAAGCTCTCCTGATATGTGATTGAGCCGGCCAAATTTTACACCGACATCTTTGGACGAATGACTTTCAAACGATTTCGATTTTCTGGGCGAGCGATTAGATTGCGCGCCAAGTCTAGGTGACGGTGTCCCAAGAGACTATTAACTGTGAGCGAAGGCCTTAAGATTTCGGTTTAAACTTGATCAGTGCGGCATTCGGAAACCGAAGCCGCGTTTTCGGTGGCGGAAGGAATGCTCACATGTTGATTCAGGTAGGCTATGAATTAGTTTTTGATTGTCCACAAGAGACGCCGATGATCCTCATGGTCAACGTGCATTACTCCCGCGCCTCGGACCTCGTCAGTCCCGACTGCCTAACCACTGATCCGGAGGTTCCAATCGCGGCATACCGGGATGGCTTCGGAAACTGGTGCACCCGGATTGTGGCGCCCAGCGGGAGGATTTGCCTGAAAAGCAACGGCGTGGTGCAGGATTCGGCCAAGCCCGACGTTTCCACTCCCGGCGCCCAGCAGCACGCGTTACAAGATTTGCCGCAAGAGACTCTGGTCTTCCTATTGGGCAGCCGGTATTGCGAGACTGATCTGCTGTCCGACGTAGCGTGGTCGCGATTCGGTCAGTCGACGCCGGGATGGCCGCGGGTCCAGGCGATCTGCGATTTTGTCCACAACCATATCGCCTTCGATTATCAGAAAGCTCGCCCCACTCGCACAGCCTGGGAGGCTTTCAACGAGGGTGTGGGCGTGTGCCGCGATTACACGCACCTGGCTGTCGCGCTCTGCCGTTGCATGAATATTCCGGCGCGATACTGCACCGGATACCTTGGCGATATGGGGACGCCGCCGCCTTACGGTGTTCCGGATTTTGCTGCATGGTTTGAAGTCTACCTCGGTGGCGCATGGCACACGTTCGATCCTCGGAATAACGTGCCCAGGATTGGACGAGTGCTCATCGCGCGCGGCCGCGACGCGACCGATGCAGCCATCGCGACCACCTTCGGCCCAAATACACTTGAGAGTTTTAAAGTTTGGACCGATGAAATCGCGGAAAGTGTGCCGCAGGCCGACTAGACATCTAGGAATCGAGCGGCTCCATGTCGACGCCGACCTTGAGCATATGAGACCCGCCTCCCAAGATTAAGCCGCGCAGCGGACTCACGTCACCGTAGTCCCGACCCCAGGCTAACGTCACGTGGCCGTTTGAGGGAACAAGGTTATTTGTGGGATCGAGATCAAGCCATCCGATTCCCGGACAATAGGCTGACACCCAGGCGTGGGATGCGTCAGCTCCCACCAGCCTCGGTCTTCCCGCAGGCGGATAGGTTCGAAGGTATCCACTGACATAACGGGCGGCGAGATTCAGAGAGCGCAAGCAGGCAATTTGCAGATGCGCGAAATCCTGACACACGCCCCGTCGCTTCTTGAAGACCTCTTCCGGTGTGGTCCGGACGTTGGTCACCTTCGAGTCGAAGTGGAAATCCTTATGGATGCGCGTGGTCAGGTCAAGAAGCGCCTCCGGCATTGGCCGCCCTGGGGTAAATGACTGGAGCGCATAATCGGCAAACTCCGGCCGTGTGCGGATTCGTGGCGACTCGAATCCAAACTGATAGGCGTCGAGACCCTCCGAGTTGCAATCGTGAGAAACTAATTTCGCTGCTTCTTCCCAAGAGAGCTGTGCTTTGTCGGCCGGCGCCGCTTTCCCTTCCACTTTTACTTCGCTCCGCGCTTCTACCACCAGCTCCCGGTGCGGTTCTTGAATGGTGAAAAAGCAGAGAAGATTGCCGAAAAAGTCCACGCGATCAGTGCGAGTCGCCGGTCGCGGCTGGATATGCAGCTCGCTCTTCGCGGGCTGCTGGTGCGCCATGGCGCGCGGCTTCAGACACGCCACGTGGGTTCCGACAGTGACGGGATATTTATACTTGTACGTGGTCCGGTGAACGATTTTATAGAGCATTATTCGTAGGTCGTTATTCGCAAATCATATAACCGAGATTATTGTCCTATGGTGATGGGCAAAGTCCGGGCGTGACTGAAGTATCTGCTGGACAAATTATTCGACCAGGAAGGCAGCAATCCGCCTAACTCCCGGAGGAACTTCGCAAGCCGCGACAGACCATCGGAACCGTTGGCCACGTCACCGGGCAACGGGTACTTGAGCTTTCGCAAATCGAAACTGCGTAGCAATGCCAGCGCAGCCCGCATCGCCTTCAGGTCGACCGGAAGGTGCCGAGGAAGCTTTTGATAAAGATCCGCGAGGTGGCTCAATTGAAAATCCAGGGAGCGGGGATTCGTCTCATCCGCCATGAGCACATCTAGTACGGCCAAGGGCTGCAGGGTTGTGTAGTACCGAGTGCGGTACGTCATCGAGCTATCCGCAACCTCTAGAACACACTCCAAAAGGCACCAGTCCTGGTCCGTCAGCGGAAGAGTAATCTCTCGCAGCTGCCGGGTCAGATAAATTGCGCGTTCCAGACGTCGGCCGATGGTCATGAACAACCAGCCCAATCCACGGTTGATGTTTTCTCTCTCCATTCCGGAAAAAGCGGAAAGCAATTCTAAACAATCGGTCAGCATTGCCGGAAATTCCAGAAAACGCGTGCCGTTCCCCATTTGAGTGCTGTCTCGCAGCTGGCCGAGCAGGTAAATCATATCGGACGACAGGCGTTCACGAATGGTGCCACCAATGCGGGAGATCTCCGCCAGCGTACAGATCAGACTGTCGGGCCGCTTGGCATCGGTCAACAGCGAGGTTATCTCCTGTTCCAATTCCATTGAGGTCGGACGCTTGTGTTTCGCCTTGGGCAACTTGCTGTGCCGCGACTCCAGGCACCCGCGAAGGCGGAGAAGGCAGGCAAACTCCCCTTCCTCTGCGCGCCGCACGCGAGGGATCATGGCGCGTAGGATGCGGGCAACGTTTTCGGCTCGCTCGACGTAGCGGCCCAACCAGAAAGCATTGTCGGCGACACTGCTGGGGACAACACGCGAGATCCTACGCAACTCCACCGGCTCGTTCCGCGGACGTAACATACTGAATGTATCGACCGGACCGTCCCACAAAACCCATGCGTCTTTGCTGTGGCCGCCCCGCTGCATGGAGACGACCGTTCCCTCGGATTCGGCGACACGTACCAGTCCCCCAGGGATGACAATCCACCCACTGCCGGTGTTGAGTGCGTAGGTGCGCAGTACCATGCTGCGCGAGGTGAGGGTTCCCTTATCCCACACCGGCGCAGTCGACAAGGCGACTTGCTCTTGCGCAACATATTCGTGTGGTCGGGCCCTCAATTGCCGCGCAAAGCTGCCCTTCTCGGCCTGAGGGAGTTCGGCCCCAAACACGGGTTCCATACCGCGCGAGGGAAACGCGGGTTTCACCACCACAGAGTCGAGATGGTCGAGCACCCAATCGAGCGCGGACGTCTGCCCACACCACCAGGTTGCAACCGAGGGGACTCTGAGCTTCTCGCCCAGCAATTGTTGGCAGAGGCCGGGTAAGAAAGGCATGATCGCGGCCGTCTCAATCAGACCGCTTCCCAGTGCATTTGCCACCTTCACATTCCCGGCAACGATAGCGTCGACAAGGCCGGAAACGCCCAGAAGCGAATCGCCCCGAAGTTCGAGAGGATCGCAAAAACTATCGTCCACGCGGCGCAAAATCACATCAACCTTCTCTAGTCCATCGACGGTCTTGAGATGCACGCGGCGGTTGCGAACCGTAAGGTCCGCTCCCTGGACTAGAGTGAATCCCAGATAGCGGGAGATGTAGGAGTGTTCAAAATAAGTCTCGTTGAGCGGACCGGGAGTCAGCAAAACGATTCGCGGATTGTCGCACTGGGCAAGGTTGGTGAGCACTTCGCGTTGCGCGCGGAAAAATGGAGCGAGGCGCAATACGTTCGAGCTGCGAAAAAGATCGGGCAAAACATCGGAGACAATGGTGCGATTCTCCAGTGCATAGCCGCTGCCGGAAGGCGCTTGCGTGCGATCGGCCAGCACCCACCACTGGCCGTCGGGTGAACGGGCAAGGTCAACGGCGAGCATGTGCAGATAACTGTGCGGGGGAACCCTGACGCCCACGAGCGGTCGCAAAAATGCGGGATTGCCGTAGAGAAGTGCGGCGGGAAAGTGGCCCTGCGCCACCAGCTTTTGGGAACCGTAGAGATCCTCGAGGAGCAAACTGAGCAACCGGGCGCGCTGAATGATGCCCGCTTCAATGAGACGCCACTCGTCCGCTGCAATCAATAGCGGAACGATATCGATCTGCCAAGCCCGGCTCGCCCCGAGTGGATCGCCGTAAACGTTGTACGTAATCCCATTCTCGCGGATGCGACGCTCGGCACGGGCCCGGCGCCGTCCCAGCTCCTCGGTCCCGATGGACCGTAGCGAGTCCATCAGTTTTGCCCAGTGAGGGCGAGGGATCACACCGTCGGCAGATAACTCATCGTAGGCATTGCCGTAGCGGAGCGGAATTTGGTGTAAATCCAGAGTCATGGGGCGAGCGCCGGCTTCTCGGTTGCGGTCTTTTGTTCCGGCGGCAACATTCGCAGGTCCAGAGTCATAGGAAAGATCGGGTTCGGTCTTTCCTCGGGAGCCGAGATCGGCGCCGGTGTAGGATCAAATTCTTTGAAGCGCTGCCGCCGGCGGTCGGCCGCCTCGGTCGCATTCGCCGGGCGAACGGGGTAGCCCCTACCGTCCGGTGATCCCACATAGTAGGCGCATCGTCCGATCGAACGTTCTTTCCATCTGTCAATAATTTCGAAAATCAAAGGCGCATGCACAGGAATGGATGGATGTAACAGCGCCGACAGCTGGCGGGCGCGAAACCTTACGCCAGCCACCAACTCTCCCGCTTCACCGGTAGAATGCCCGCCCGTCGGACTGAGTGGCACCCGGCGGTCATTGCATGTAACCAAGTAGCGCCCTTCCGTATTGAACCCAGACAGCTTCACCTGTATTCGCTCGAAGGATGAATCCACAGCGCGAGCCGTTCGGCCGGAGGAAGCTTCTTCCGCGAGCACATTCCAGGGATCGAGCGCCTGACGCAATTCGAGTTCGACTCCATCTGCGGCGATCGATCCGATTTTCGGAAAGCGAAACTCAAATTGCGCGGCAAACCACTTCTCTTCAAAATTGTAATCAGATTTGCGCAAGTAAGTGAGCACGTCGGTAAAGTCACGCCTGACAAAATGCGGGAGCATGAAACGGTCATGCAGCGCGCTGCCCCAACGGACGAGGCCGCCATCGAACGGGCTCTTCCAGAACAGGGAGATCAAAGCGCGGATGAGCAGCATTTCTATCAGCCCCATTCTGACGTGCGGAGTCATTTCAAAAGCGCGCAGTTCGAGCAAGCCCATCCGCAATCCGCGACCCTCCGGCGGATAAAGCTTATCGATACAGAACTCGGCGCGATGCGAGTTTCCCGTTACATCGACGAGCAGGTCGCGAAACAATCCATCCACAATGTTGGGCGGGCAGTCTCCGGCAGGCAAGTTACTAAAAGCGACCTCCAGTTCGTACAAGGCGTCCGTGCGCGCCTCATCTACTCGTGGAGACTGGCTCGTCGGGCCGACATACATGCCGGAAAACAGGTACGAGAGAGATGGATGATTTTGCCAGAACGTTAACATGCTGCGCAAAAGATCGGGCCGGCGCAGGAACGGGCTGTCCAACACCGTCGCCCCGCCCATTACGATGTGGCTGCCGCCACCAGTGGCGATATGGCTGCCGTCATAGGCGAATTTTTCTGCCGTCAACCGATTTCGGTGAGCCTCTTCGAACAGCACCGTATGGATTTGTTCGAGTTCGTCCCAATTGCCCGCGGGCAGCAGGTTCACTTCGAGAACTCCGGGATCGGGAGTGAGGCTAAAGGATCGCAACCGTGGATCGGCAGGCGGAGGATAGCCCTCGAGCCATACCGGCTGGTTTAGATACTGGCACGTATCCTCGACGGGCGCGAGCAGGTCGAGATAGTCCGCGAGGTTCGATGGATACGGCAAGAACACATGCAGACGGTTTTCTCGAGTCTGGACGCAAAGCGCCGGCCGGATCAGCACTGGCGCGGTTTCTGCCGCGCCCGATAAAGGAGTCAGCGGATCGGCCGCAGGATTTATCTGGAAGAGATCCATCCGCCGCGTTGGGCGGGATGAAAGCTTGATTCGATCTGCGAATGGCGCGGCCTCGTGCTCGTATTCGATTTCATCGGGCGCTACCCAAGGGATTGACTCGGTCGATATGCGGTATCCGATGGGGGAATCGCCCGGCGAGAGTAATAGACGTTCGGGGCGAGGGAACCACAGTTGGCTCGACCAGCTCAACCGGCCCTGCGGTTGACGGCGGCGAAGGGGCAAAATGTAGCCGGCTGGCTCGGTCTCAGCTTCGCTGTTAAAGGCTGGCAGTATGTTTTCGGTGCTCACCTGAAGACGGTGCGTGAGCGCTTCCATAAATTTCAATGCATCCGTCGTGTCAAATCTCTGGTCGCTATTTTCCCGAGCGATGAGATCGATATTCTCCCATACGGGAACGCCGTCGGCGCGCCAGGAGCAGCTCATGGCCCAACGCGGCAAAGGTTCGCCAGGATACCACTTGCCTTGTCCGTGATGCAGCACTGCGCCCGGGGCCATCCTTTCCCGAAGGCGCCGGATAAGGTCTAACGCCCGCGTTCGCTTGATTGGTCCCAGAGCATCGATGTTCCATTGCGGGCTCTCAGGTTCGTCGAGGCCAACGAATGTGGGCTCGCCTCCCATCGTCAGGCGGGCATCCTGCGCTTTCAGGTCCACATCAACGCGATGCGCCACCGTTTCAACGTCCTTCCAAGCCTCATCGGTGAAAGGTTTGGAGGTCCGCGGCGCATCGTCCTGCAACCGGCGAATGGACATGGCGTAGTCGAAGTCCACCTTGGCGGGTTCGACCGTTCCATCGATGGGCGCCGCGGTGGAAACGTTGGGCGTGCAGACCAGCGGGATGTGACCTTCGCTGGCGAACAAACCCGAGGTTGGATCCATCCCGATCCAACCCGCGCCGGGTAAGAACGCTTCTGCCCAGGCATGGAAAGCCGCGGAATCGGTTACGGGAACGCCGTTACCGTCCGGCGATTTTTCATCCGGCGACAACTGGATCAGATATCCAGAGACAAAGCGCGACGCGATTCCCAAATGCCGAAGAATCTGCACCAGCAGCCAGGCCGAGTCGCGGCACGATCCTTTTCGTTTTTCGAGCGTCTGCTCGCATGTCTGCACGCCCGGGTCTAGCCGAGTCTCATAGTCTATTTCGTCCCTCACTCTCCGATTTAAATCGACAAGAAAGCTGATCGTCCCTCGTTTTTCATGGGAAACTTTGTCCAGAAAATCGCGGAGCAGGGGACCGGCCGGATCGAGCAGAAGATAAGGTTCGATATCTGGCGCAAGCTCGCGAGAGTACTCAAACGGGAAGTCTTCGACTCCCGGCTCCAGAAAGAAATCGAAGGGATTGAACGGAGATAAACTCGCGACAAGATTTACTTCAACCACAAACTCGTCAGTTTTGTCCGGGAAAAGAAGACGCGCCAGGTAATTGTTGTGCAGATCGAACTGCCAATTGAGAAGGTGCGAGGCGGGAAAGACGCTCAGCAAATAGCTGAGGATCGGCGTTCGACAATGCGGGGCTGGGCGCAGCCGCACAACCTGCGGACCGATGAAAATCGGCCTTTCGTAGCGGTACTGTGTCCTATGATTGAGAGCAACCTGTTGGCTCATCCACCCTCGCGCGCCAAATGTCTGGAGATTCCGGCTCGATCTCACTTCGCTCACAAACGCGTAAGGGTGCCGAGGCTCTCGCCGAACCTGCTACTGCAAAGCTACCTTAACGACGGTGCCAAGAGGGGTGAAATTTTCTGATCGCTGCAATGCGTTCCGGCGTTCTTCTGGACGAAACCCGCCCGGCCAAGATCACAGTCCACTCCGGTCCTTGGACCCTGATGCCTTTCTCGCCCCCGCCACACAAGTGGTTCACTGTCCAGAAACGCTAGTGCTGTATCGGATGCGCCCCACAGTAAGTGTGCAAGTAGGTTCGGGAAGTCTTGCGGGGCACGTCCGATACAGCCGTTTGAAGGGAGCCGCCAGTGGGGAGGCGTTTATGCAAATTCAATGGTGTTGGGGTGATGAGAAAAGCTTTGGGAATGGGTGGTGGAGCTAACCAGAGCGCAGGCAGGATTGGTTTGGTTGTAGTTTGCGTGCGAAAGTTCGAGACGAGGTTGGAGACGGTTGGCTGGTTTGGGGGCAAGAAGGGCGCACCACGCCGGCAGGTGGTGAGAGTCACCAAATGAGAGAGATCGGAATTGTAGTTTCATGCAGCGGCTCCGGCGAGAAAGGGTGGAGAACGGAGTTGGAGCTGGGCAGCCGTAAGTCTTTCGATGACTACCATGCGGCCGCCACATTTGAGACAGAGCCAAAGTGGGCTCGTTTCCTGGGCAGGGGAGGCTTCTGGTTCGGTCTGCGATGGCTGTACTGCTCCGAGTAGTTGAAAGCAGAGCGGGAGGAGAGTGGCGCGCCGCCGGTTGGCGAGGAAGCCAAAGTGGCGAATGCGGACAAAGCCTTTGGGAAGCACATGCAAGAGGAAGCGGCGCAGGAATTCATCGAGGGATAGGGGCATCAACTTGGGCTCATTGTGGTGAGCGCGGTCGCGCCAGCGAAAGGTAACTTGGTTGTCGACGAAAGAAACGAGTCGATGATTGGAGATGGCGACGCGATGGGTGTAGTGGCCTAAATAGCGCAGTGCTGGTTCGGCTCCTCCGAAGGGGCGCTTGGAGTAGACGTGCCAGTGGTGTCGGTATAGGGTTCGCAACCAGGCGGAGAAGGCTTTGGGGTGAGCCAGGGGCTGCAGGGTGCCATGGAAGCCAATCTTGCCCTGACGGAAGTTGCGTTTCAGAGCGATGACAAACTTGCGGCGAAAAACCTTTCGAAGCACCGGGATGGGAAGAAAGAAGCGAGCGTGCGAGGAAACCCAAACCGAGTGATCGGGCGACAATCCGCCGGCGGGGACCACACAATGAGCGTGCGGGGGATGTTCGAGTTTCTGATTCCAGGTGTGGAGCACACTGAAGAAGCCGATCTCGGCGCCGAGATGTTGGGGATCGCGGGCGACTTCGAGGAGGGTTTCGGCACTGGTCTGCAGCAACAGATGGTACAGGATTTTTTTGTTCTGCAAGGCGAGCGGGGCCAGCTCATGGGGTAGGGTGAAGACAACATGGACGTAGCGCGTGGGGAGAAGTTCCTTACGACGCGCATCGAGCCAACGGTCGCGAGCGTT
>PLEA01000596.1 GCA_003136335.1 Acidobacteriaceae bacterium
GGTGACTGGCACGAACAGTCTAGTGAAACACGTTCCTCCCCCTACATGATGCTTGTTTCTATTACGAGTACGAATGGACTATTTGAATGAACAGGCAGGAGTGAGCAAATAGAGACCAAGGGTACTCCTATTGGCCAGGCACGCGAGCGACTTGAAAGCGGGAAACTGGAGATGGATTCATGCGAGTCAGGAATGACTACAACTCTCCAAGAAGGCGTTATGAGCGAAGTGGAACACATCGCAGAATTCGTGCATGGAGCACGCTTTGAAGCTCTAGGTTCCGAAACCCGCCAGCAACTCAAGATCCGGATCTTGGACTCGCTGGGGTGCAGTCTTGCAGCACTGCATGCTGAACCCATATGCATGATACGTAGTTACATCAGCGAACTGGGTGGCAGCGGCAGCTGTACCTTGATTGGTGGTGGGTCCACTGATGTTGACCGAGCCGCTCTTTATAACAGCGCCCTGATACGTTATCTCGATTTCAATGACAGCTATCTGGCCAAGGGAGAAACCTGTCATCCGAGTGACAATCTGGGAGCGATTCTGGCGGCAGGTGAATGGATCGGGACCACAGGCCGCGACCTGATGATCGCTCTGGCGGTCGCCTACCAAGTCCAATGCCGCTTGAGCGATGTTGCTCCGGTTCGAGCAAGAGGATTCGACCACACAGTTCAAGGCGCTTACGGTGTGGCTGCAGGCGTCTCCAAGATCCTAGGGCTCAACCCGTCGCAGACCGCCAACGCAGTGGCTATCAGCGGGACAGCCTTCAACGCCTTGCGGGTGACCAGGACCGGAAAATTGTCACATTGGAAAGGGCTTGCCTACCCGAATCTGGCTGCTTGCTGTACTCGTGCGACACTGCTGGCCAAGCATGGTATTACGGGTCCGCTCGAGGTAATTGAGGGAGATAAGGGCCTCATGGATGCTATCACCGGCTATTTCGAGGTGACCTGGGCCGGACAAGACTTCGGATGTGTGGGGCGGACCACGGTTAAGAAGTACAACGCGGAGATCCATTCCCAAACTGCCATCGAGGCCGTTCTTGCTCTGCGTCAACGGTACCAGTTCTCGAGTACCGATATAAAGCGGATGGATGTGGAAATCTTTGATGTGGCCTACAACATCATTGGTGGAGGAGAAGAAGGCGACAAGAGCACCGTTTCTACCAAGGAACAAGCTGATCATAGTCTGCCGTACGTGCTCGCCGTGGCGATTCTCGACGGACAGGTAATGCCTGAGCAGTACGCCGCCGAGCGTATTCAGCGGGCAGACGTACAAACACTGCTNNATACACGTCCGATGTCGTGGGAAGTGGCCGTTCAGAAGTTCAACAAAATTGCCACCCCGAATGCAAGTGCAGATCAACGTGCCAGCATTGCTGACGCGGTGGCCAAACTGGAGCAAGTCTCGGTTCGCGAGTTGATGGAACACCTGAGCGCCATAGCCCTGGATTCTGATAGCCCGCGCAGCGGGCCTATTAATGAGGAGAATTGAAACACGTGGTGAGCGTCCAAGTTATCGATGAACGTGCTTTCTCCTTTTTGAAGATTAATGAGCGGCAGCGGAAAGACAGGAGCAGTGCCGTTGACATTCTTCGAGCGAGGCGGCGAAACCCTATTGCAGCAAGTTAGGTTTTGATGGAGGCCAATATGGCAAAGGCGGCGGTTGGTTTGTTTGAGAAATCGGACTTGATCGACGAGATCGTTCACGATCTCGAGGCCAGTGGTTTTCCCAGGAATGACATCCGCGTTTTAAGCGAACCGCGAGAAATGGCGGGTAGCGGGATGATGAGTACCCCACACACTGATTTTGAGGTGGACTTGGTCCGGGAGTTCAGGACGATCGGAGCCGGCGAAGCGGACGCGGACGCTTATGTCCAAGGAATCCGGCGTGGAGGAGTCATCGTTTTTGCCACGGGTTCGGGCGAGAAGGTGGACGCGGCTGCTGAGATTATGAACCGCCACCGTGCCGTCGAGCTTGAAGAGCTTGGTGTCTCACAACCGCATCTCCATAGTGCAGACCGCAGTAACGTGACTCCCGGTCGCAATAGCTCTGGCCAAGCTGGGCGGATTCGTTCTTCCGGGGGCGGTGCCCGGTTGTTTGTATGGTAGCTGTTTCACGAAAGACAGACGTGCTGGGAAGCTCGTGAATTGGCGTCCAATGGAAGGTTGAAGATAATTCTTGGGAGGTTCCGTGGCGAAACGTAAATCGCGTGATAACGAAGCGCAGCTCGATGAACTAGGAAGCGATCCCGGGCAGGTGGGTTCGGACAGCGCTGGGCAATCAGGGGATACTCAGGGGCTCTCGCAAATCGCTGACGCTGCCGCCGAAAGCGTCGAAGAACTCGCCGACACTGAGCCAACATATGAGGCGGAGGCAGTCGACGGTGTCGAGGATGCTGCTGACCACCCCGAGAGGCCAGTGCACACCCGAGAGGATTATGTGCGGGCAGATGACCTTCGGCCGGGGCGCGGAGAATGGCGGTCGCGACCGGAGTAGCAATGGACACCCACGGGAACAACTACCTACGCGACCCAAGAAGATCGTGTGATTGACGATTGCAACGAGGAGCAGCGGAAAGATAAGGCGATGGACAAGACCCTTGCCGACAGCTTTCCGGCGAGCGACCCGCCTGCTTGGCAATCATGAATCGAGATTGTGCCTTTTCGGGTTTTTTGCAAAAGGAACTGTCTGGCACCGCCGAACATTACTGGCAGGTTTGATTGCGAAGTCCTCGTGGATCGCTGACAGGAGTCCAAACGATGGCCAGGAGGGCCCAAAATGGCGCAATGGCAATATGAGACGTTCTGTACAGAGCTTAACCGTAGCGTTGACTTTGATGAAGAACTTCGGAAGATTCTTCAGAACTATGGCATGAAAGGATGGGAACTGGTGCAGGTGCTACAACCAAAAAACGATACCCGCTACCACATAGTCTTTAAGACTGAAAGATCACTATATCCGAATCTCGAACCGGCAAAGCAGTAAGCGCACGGTGTTGGGACGTAACCGTACGGGCGTGCTCACGTGTCACACGAGAGTCGCTAAGCCGTCGTTATCGTTGCTGGTCCGACTGGGATGGTGCCTTTGAGGCAGCAGACCATGCGTGCTGTGGCCGCCTACGAAGGTGACACTCGCACAGAGGGATTCGTTCAAAAAGGAGAGAGGGCCGTGATCAAGCTTAAACGTGCTTATGATTCTGCCAGCAATGACGATGGTATTCGGTGCCTGGTCGAGCGGTTGTGGCCGCGCGGCGTGAAGAAGGCCGCCCTGCGTCTTGATGCGTGGCTCAAGGACGTGGCGCCCAGCACAGGGCTTCGCCAGTGGTTTAGCCATGACCCAGCCAAATGGATAGAGTTTCAACGACGCTACCGCCGCGAACTGGATGCGAAACGCGAGGCCCTGGAACCGATCCTAAAAGCCGCCCGCCGTGGCCGAGTCACACTTGTGTACAGCTCCCACGATGCAGAGCACAACAACGCAGTCGCTCTGAAGGCGTACCTTGCGGTCAAGATGAGCGGGCGCGGCGGTGCGCAGCGAGCGGCGTAGCCACTCGGGAACTCGCAACCAGGAGCATGGCTGGAAATCAAGAAGGAGCACCAGGATGAATAACACAAAACCGATGGAAGAGTTGGAACACGAAAACCACATCATTGAGCGGGTAGTCGCCGCCATGGCGGTCCTCGCGGAGAAGTTGCGGTCAGGGAAGGAAGTTGAAGCTAGAGTTCTGAGCGACCTCGTGGAATTTCTACAAGTCTTCGCTGACGACTGTCATCATGGCAAAGAGGAGCACTACCTATTCCCGCTGTTGGAGAAGAAAGGAGTGCTGGTGAGCGGGTGTCCGCTGGCAGTCTTGCTCAACGAGCACGACAGGGGGCGCCGTCTGATGGCAGATTTGAAGCAAACTTCCGAGGCGTATGTCCGATCTGGAAACAGACTCAAGGAAGCGCTGATTGGAACCTTACACAGACTCATTGAGCTCTATCCGGCGCATGTCTGGAAGGAAGACTACCTGCTCCTTCCCATAACTGACAAAATTCTCTCCGACACTGACCAAGAATCTCTGGCGCGTGAATTCGAACAGTATGAGTCTGAAATCGGCTCCGACGTGCATCATGGTTTTGAGCAACTGGCGGAAAGCCTCGTCGCGAGAATCCACGCCGAAGAGGGGAGTGCAGCCGTCTCTGCGGCTGCCTAAGCACGTCGGACGTTGGAGGACTTCAAGTCAAGGCACGACAGCCGGTGCACCCAGCGCGCTATCCACTACGCCAGTCAGATCAGTCTACGGCGCATAGCATGGGTGACCGCTTCCAGCCTACTGTGCGTGCCAAGCTTCTCGTTGGCGTGGTGTAGATGGTTGCGCAAAGTTTGCAGGGTAATTCCCAGGTTTCCAGCAATTTCAGCTGAATTCTTACCTTC
>PLEA01000202.1 GCA_003136335.1 Acidobacteriaceae bacterium
GTTCTCGAATCCGGCTGCCGGCTCGAGGCCGCGCTCGATTTTGATGGAGGTGGAGAGTGGACCGCTGGGATCCTGCCCCGACTTGGCCACGGCGAGGCGTTCCAGATATTGATAACGCTTTTGCAGAACCTCGACGACCTTCGGATCGAACGACTTGCCCGACTCGGCCGCCAGTTTTTGCATTACATCCCGCAGAGGCAGAGCGCGCCGGTATTGGCGATCGGACGCGAGGGCGTCCAGATAGTCCACGGCGGCGAGAATGCGCGCTCCCATCGGGATCTCCGCTCCCTTCAATCCCATGGGGTAGCCGGAGCCGTCCCACTTTTCATGGTGGGCGCGCACAATCGGAACGACAGGATAGGGAAAACGCACACGCTCCAGAATCTCGGCGCCGACCAAAGTGTGAATCTTCATCTTCTCGAATTCTTCCGGCGTGAGGCGGCCGGGCTTGGAAATGATGTGTTCCGGCACCGCTAGTTTCCCAATGTCGTGCAGCAGCGCGGCGGCGTGCAGAGCCTCCAGTTCGGCTCCCTCCACCCCCAACTCTTTGGCTACTTCAATGGCATAAATGCGAACGCGCTGCAGGTGCTCGTGAGTCGTTTGATCCTTGGCTTCAATGGCCATAGCCAGAGCTTCGATCGTCCGAAGATGCAAGTTTGCCATTTCCTCCACGTGGCGTTTCTCGTCCTCCAGTTTGCCGAGGTAGAGGCGATACGAGCGGTAGATGAGATAAACCGCAGGCACGATCAGCAGCGACGTTTCCCAGTTAGAAGTCTTGTTGAGCCACACAATCGCGCCGGCGATTCCGGCTCCCACCAGATAGTAAGGGAATGACCAGAAGTAGCAGTCCACCAAAATTTGGGTAAGAGGCCGGCGTTCGCTCAGCGAAATGACTGTCGCGATGGAGCCCGCGTTAGCGATGAAGTAAACCGTGGCCGAGATTCCCAGCAGAACCGGCCGGTTGCCCACCAATAGATTTGTCAGCCGATGGTGGTAGACGATATACGCGAGCGCCGTCGAGATGGTGCCTGCGCACACGTTGAACGTCACCTGAATCGCCTTGGGAGGCTCTGGGTGCAAGCACTGGGCCAGCATCGAGACCGCTCCCAGAATCAGCGTTTCGCTGAAGCCGAGTTCCAGGACGCCGATCAGGATAAAAAGGAAATTTACCGACAGAGTGCCGGTGATTCCCGGCAGGTTCACCTTGAGCCGCGAGGCTAGAATGGCAATGCCTAAGTAGCAGATGAATTCAGCAATGTTTTTACTGTTCTGGTGAAATGCTCCGTAGAGCAGCGTGGCCAGCCCCACCAGCACCACTAGACTGATGTACAGCTTGGCGAGTACAGACAGTTCTCTCCACGCTCGCGACTGTGCGGGCAAACCTCTTGCGACGCTGGTTGCGCCTGTCATTAAAGTAAACGGCGGCGACCGGGGAAGGACGATTCCACACTCTATGAATATCAGCTAACACGTTTAGAAACAATGATTTGGATGGTTTCGAACAAACTTCGGTAACTTGCCCCGGCTACGGTGCAGGTTCTTCCTGAATGCCACCGTCTGGGGAATGGAATAAGTCTTACTGCCAGCAAGGGTTCCGGCGTTCGGTGCGTGCTTGGAAGGGGTTCCCGATTCGGGAACTCGCGGGCGCGACTCAGACCGAGTGAGAAACATCCTCTTCCGTGACATCGTGATCTGTCCCGGTGTTCGAGCCGGCAACGGAAGATTTGCCACGCCGCATGGCTACGATTCCCGTGCGCACCATCTCCAGAACGCCGTAAGGGCGCAGCACTTCGAGCAGGCCGTCAATCTTGTCTTCGGTCCCGGTAATTTCAATGGTGAGCGACTCGGGGGCGACGTCAACCACGCGCGCACGGAACACGCTGGCCAGCTCCAACACGTGCGAGCGCGCCTCGTGCGTGGCCGCGACTTTGATCATCGCCAAGTCGCGGACGATGGCAGGCTGATTCGTGATGTTCTCCACCAGCAGCACGTTGACGAGTTTGTAGAGATTGGCTTCGATCCGTCGTGCCTGATCGTGGTCGGCCTCGACTGTAATCGTCATGCGCGAGACCTCGGGCTTCTCCGTGCGCCCCACGGTGAGCGAATCAATGTTGAATGCGCGGCGGCGAAACAGCGAGGCCACGCGCGTCAGCACGCCCGGCTTGTTTTCCACGTACACTACATATGTGTTCAGCATGTTTGCTCTATTCGTCGTCTCTATTCATCAGCGGCAGTCTCGACAATCTTACTGGGCCGCCGAATCATCTCGTGCAACGACGCTCCCGCCGCCACCATGGGATAAACCGTATCCTCTTGTTCCACCCGGAAATTGATGAGCACCGGCCCGTCATGCTGCCGCGCCGCCCGCACTGAAGGCACTACCTGCGAGCGTTCCGTGACGGTCATGCTGCGAATGCCATAGGCTTCGCCGAGTTTGGCGAAGTCCGGATTCAGCAGTGGCGTCGCGGCATAGTTGCGCTCGTAGAAAAATTCCTGCCACTGTCGCACCATGCCCAGAAATCCGTTGTTGATGATGGCGATATGGATCTTCAATTTTTCCTGCACGATGGTCGCAAGTTCGCACAACGTCATCTGGAACCCACCATCGCCGACCACGACCCAAACTTCCGCCTCCGGCCGCGCAACCTTTGCGCCGATCGCCGCGGGCAGTGCAAATCCCATCGTGCCCAAGCCCCCGGAAGTGATCAGGCTGCGCGCCTTCTCGTGCTTGTAGTACTGCGCCTCCCACATCTGGTG
>PLEA01000219.1 GCA_003136335.1 Acidobacteriaceae bacterium
TCGTGACGATGCCGCTGCCGCCGCTGATATCGACGCCGCGGACCGGCGGAGTGCCGGAGGGCGCGTTTCCAGCGCCGCCCGGGCCTGCGGTCGGAGAGATGCCGCCTCGCGCGTCGGCATCAGAACCGTGTGCGGCCGCGGCTTTTCCAGCGCCGGGCCCTGCGCCACTCATGCCGCTGCCCCGACCGTTCCCATGGCCAATGCTACTGCCGGCGCCTGCCCCACCGAGGCCGGGCTTGTCTCCGCCTGTAGGCGACATGGCGAGCGAACCTGCGCCTCCGCTGCTGGGCAGTCCAACCTTGGGGCCGGGCTGGCTGGAAATTACAGCGCCAGCGTTGCCGCGGCTGCCACCGGTGGTAGGCGGGGCGAGGCCTGTGCCCGCGTCTAGCGGTGCCCCAAGGCCTGCGCCGCTACGACTCAAGCCGGAGCCAGTGGATCCGGTACCTGCTCCTACGGAAGGTGGCGGGGGAACGATATTGTTTGCGACCAGCGTTCCGCGCGGAGTCCCTGCGCCACCGCCGGTGTTACCCGTGCCGCCACCTGCTCCAGAGAGCGAAGGCGGCGGCGCAATAACGCTGGGCGTGCCAAGCGTGGACGAAGAGGAAGAGGAAAGTGAGCGCGTGCCCGTAACGTTCGACATACCAGTCGAGGGTGGTGGCGCGACCACGTTCGGGCCGAGCGCTGCCCCCATGCCGTTGCGAGTGCCGCGCGGATTGCCTCCAGCGGGGTTCGTCCCGACAGCGGGCGGAGGCGGCACGACATTGGCGGCAAGCAAGCTTCCGGTTCCAGTGCTTGAGCTGTTCGAATGAACCGATGGAGGCGGTGGCACCACTTCGGTAGCGCCAAAGATCTTGCCCATCAGGCTGCTCATGAAAGTTCCGCTGCTCGTTTGCGTGGGCGGCGGAGGCACAACCGTCATCGACGAATCTGGCATGCTTGCGCTGGCGAGGCGGTGCACGTCTTGCGAGATGTCGGCCAAGGGCGGCGGCGCTATGACCGATGGCGCAGGCAGGTTCAGCTTAGGACTGCGAATAGCTGCCCGTTCCGGTGCCGAGACCGGCGGCGGTACTACCGCGGCATTCATTTGCACAGGTGAGCGGGAAAATTCCCGGCTCACTGCGCCGGGTGCTGCCGGAATGACATTGGCGGCAAGTGACGGGGCGGAGCGCGTTTGATCGCGGGCAACGCTCGGAGTCGGGGCTACCACCGACGCACTAAGAGATGGCGCAACCAGCGCGCGCTCGCGGGCGACCCCGGGGGCTGGAGGAATTACCGCAGGTCCCAAAGCCGGAGCAACCAGAGTATGATCGCGCGCAACATTGGGCGCCGGCGGAATCAGCGTCGCGCTGAAACTAGGCCCCGTCAGTGGCTGATCGCGCGACACCGAAGGGGCCGGAGCAATCACTGATTGAAGTTGAACACCGTTGCGGGTGTAATCGCGGATTACATTCGGAGCAGGAGCGACTAAAGCAGTCGCCAGGCTTGGCGCGGTGCGTGTCGAGCGCAACCCATCAGCGGGCGGCGGTCCCGGATTCGCCTGGATGGCCAAAAGGTTCGCCACCGCATCGCGCGAGGACGGAAGCTTCAGATTCGGCGCGTCTACGACCTTGGGAACAAGAGAGCCGCCGCGGGCGATCCTGATGGTCTGCGCGCGATGGTGAGCTTCGCCGCCGCCAGCCCGGCCGGTCGTTCCAGCCTGAGAGCCGCCGAGATCTTCAGTGCGAGGAAGTTCGTCCCCGCTGTAGTAGATCACGTCGTGGCTGGAAAATCTGGGCGCGACGAAGGGTTGCAACTCAGCGATCTTCACCTGCACGAAGATCGCGACAAAAATCAGAAAGGCCTCCAGCACATAGGAGGGGATCATGACGCGCAAGGGAATCAATCCGAACGGAGCTTCGCCCGCCAGCCGACGTTGGGAGTGCACCAGCGCAGGGCGCACGGACGTGACGAACTCATGCCACGGCGAGGACCACTCGACCAGCAGCTTGGGAGGGTCGTAAAGCTCGACGACGCACTCTTCGAGTTCGAGGGTTTCAATCACGCGTGCGGTACTCTACCATTCTTTTCGATCGTGATTTCAATTTTATCGCCCACTGCGGTTCTGGTTTCAGCCGCCGTACGACACGGCAGTTCCAAAACCGACGCCGCCCGTGTCCGGATCGGGGCAAAGCGCCAAGGCCGCAGGTCGCGCTCGATATGGATTACTGTCATGGCGCCGTCCAAATAAACCACGTCGATGGAAAACCCCATGCCCAGAGTATGAACGCCGTGGGAGGGAACAATCCAGAGGCCGAGACCATTACGAAAGTCACTCGACGGTACTCCCAGCAGACCACGCAGCCGGGTCCAATGCGTGTTGGCCACCGCCAGCGCCGTGGCGAGGTATGCCTGGCGGGTTTGATTGAAGGCCTGTCCCTGCGAGGAAAAAACTGCCATGAATGCCAACGCTCCGCCGTCCTGCTTTACTGCTTGCGCGCGCCTTCTACTTTCCGCCCGAAACCGGCCCCAGTTGCCGGATCAGCTCGATGATCGCCGGGCCAATCGTGACAAAAATAATCGAAGGCAAAACAAATATCACCAGCGGGGGAACCATCTTGATGGTGGTCTTTGCAGCTTGTTCTTCGGCCCGTTGCCGGCGTTCCGTGCGGAGGGAGTCGGAATGCACGCGGAGGGCTTGGGCAACGCTGGTGCCGAAGCGATCAGTTTGTATCAGTGTACCAACAAGAGAGCGAATGTCGTCAACCCCGGTGCGTTCCCCCAGGTTGCGCAGAGCCTCGGCGCGGGGCTTACCGGCGCGCATCTCGAGATTCACCAGGTGGAACTCCTCGCTGAGATCCGGGTGGGCGTGGTGCAGATCCTGCCCCACGCGCATCAGGGCCAGGT
>PLEA01000105.1 GCA_003136335.1 Acidobacteriaceae bacterium
TAGATGCCGGTCATGAGCGCATAATTCGTCAACAGCGCGGAGAAGTTCCCTCCCGTCGCCAGCAGGAACGGCTTCCCAAGCAGCATGGTCCATACGGACTGCGGCGTCAGCGCCACCGCCCCGATGAATACAGAGGTGACCGCTCCCACCAAGACCAGGCCCGTGTACAGCATGGAGCGCCCCACCTGGCGATGCGTATGACTGGCGGTCACCGGAAACATGCTGCTGACTACCGACCAACACAACATGAAGACCACGCGCCCCACCAGAGCCACCGCCGCGTAGATCCCTGCTTCTGGCAGCGAAAAAAAATGCTTTACCAGCAAAATGTCGAGGTTGCTGAGAATCACCTGCCCAATGAAATACAGAACGGCTTGCAAGCCCTCGCCAAAAGGCGCGACCTTGATCAGTCCCGAGGTGGCCCGGTACTCGGAACCCGGCGTCCCGGCGAGGTATGCGGCGACGATTGAGAGCATGACCGCGGTCATCACACCCGTCACGCCCATCCCGAAATGTAGGAAGATCAGGGCCCCGACGAACTTAACCGCCACCTCCACCACAACGTTGATGGCCAGGCTGCGAAAGTCGTAACAGCCCTGCATCTTTCCCCGACGTACTCCCAGCGGGACATAGACTCCAGTCGCGATCGCCAGCAACACAAGGTCATGCTGCGCCGGCAGATTGAAATACGACTTGAGATAGGCGCCGCCTGCGGCGAGCAGCACGGCAACCCCCAGGCCCACCTGCCAGGCCCGGCGCAGCATGCTGGCGTAGATTTGCGCCCGGATAAGGATCTCTGAATTCCGAGCGATAAACTTTGACGTTACTATCTGGAACGACAAGGTAATGGCCGACAATAGCATTAGCAGCGTATATAAAGCAGAGGCGTCGCCGAAGCCCGCCGCACCTAACATCCGCGCGATCAAGATGTTGTAGAGCAGATTGGTCGCGGCCACGAGTCCAGTGCTGAACAACAAAATGGCGCTGCCCCGCACGACCCGCTCCCGCAAGGCTTTGAGGTGGCCTGGCCTTGTCGTCACTTGGGTTTGTGAAGGTGTCGTCATAAGGGGTTTGCGGTCGTCAGGCAGCTGGAGCAGACGGAAACCAATAGGTCAAAATGTGAACTGCGCCGCCGGAACGATTTTGATGCCACCGTGTCCGGGAAAATCGTAAAAACTTTGCTGTTCCAAGCCGAAAGAAAATCTCATGGGATAAGCCATGGACGCCGTCTCCGAGCCGGTGCTCCTGTCCAGGTTCCGTTCCCGCGTGTATGAGAACATGATGCTCGAGGACACATTGTCGTAGGCGTGAAAGCTGCGACCTGAAGACCAGGCACCGGAGGCGGACAGCATCCAGTGCTCTTTGAGTTGCGCGTCTACCCCAAAGCGCGGACGAAGAGTTTCGGCGATCGCGAACTGATTGCCTTCGACCCGCCACGCGCGCAGAAACTCCGCCACCGCCGACGCGCGGAGGCGGGAACCGAACCTATGCTCGAGGCCCGCATAGGTAACTGTCTGGTAGTACTCATGTACCGATGGTCCGAAAAGCAGGTCACGCGCGTTGTACCCGCTCAGCAGCGCACTCTTGCCCCAGGGCCGGCCCACCCGAAAATCGAGAGAACCGGAAAAGTCCCGCGAGTGCAGATTCTCATCTGTAAACGGACCCGCTTCTCGAACCAAATTGCCGGAAAACGAGAGCCAATTGCCAATCGGACTGCTTGCCACATAAACGAACTGGCGAAAAAGATTCTGGTTCATGAACTGCGGCGAAAGCGTGTCGCGCCGGATCGTGTACTGCAGCCCCGGCATGATATTAAACTTCACGTTGCCCAGTCGCACCATCGGCGCAACCGAAATATTGAAGATGGTGTCGAATGTATTGCGATTCTGAATCAGAAGCTGGCTCGGGAATGAGAGGGCACCCTGGGCATTGCGCTCAGCGATAAAACCTTGAATCGGAGGAAACGAATTCGGCTGGAATTGAAAACGCGAATCGGCAAAGGTCTCGATCGTACGCCGCGGGGGTGGTAACAAGGCTCCGTTGTTTTGCACGCCCAGCAGACGAGCGTCCATTTGATAGATGTTTTCATCTTCAAAAACAGGATTGACGCGCACATCAGAACCCAAGCCCAGTCGATCAAGGATGGGCCGGCCCGCTTCTTCGGCCAGCTCCATCTCCGTGGCGCGCGTCGCTTGGTCCTGGGGATCGAGTTGGTTGGCATGGACGAAATTCTCCAGCGCGCGATCCACCTCGCCCAGTTGCCGGTAGAGGTTGCCCTGGGCAACGAGAAACTCATAGTTGTTTTTGCGCTCCGCATCGTCGCCCAGGCTGGCCAGCTGCAATTGCGCGCTACGCGTGTCTCCCAGGGCTAGCGCCGCGTTTGCCATACCCACCGCCACCGCGGTGTCATCCGCGCCCAGCGCCTGGGCGCGCCCATACATGCGCTGCGCCAGCGGATACTCATGAATACCCATAAGAATGTCTGCTGCGTTCAGGTAGTCTTCAGCGGAGGTCACATCGGTGGGCGCCACTCTCGCCTCAGCAAAGCCGAGGGCCACTTGTTGTTGTGCGTCTGCTGTGTGCCCTTCCTCCGCAAACAGTCGGCCCAAGGCGAGTCGGACCTGGAGACGATTTTCATCGGAACTTTCCAGCGCCCTGGAGTACCTGGTCATGGCCTGGTCGCGATGGCCGAGGACGCGCAGCACGTCCGCAGTCACGAGCAGGATTTTGTAATCCTTACCGCCAGCGTGCTCCGCGGATTCAATCGCCTGCATGGCCTCGGACGAGCGGCGGAGCTGCGCATAGGATCTTGCAAGCTGCGCCAAAATCATCGGGTCGTTGGGCGCGACCGCGAGCGCACCATGCAATGTGTCGGCTGATTTCTCGTATTTATGCTGCCGGTACTGCACATCAGCGAGTGCAATGTAGGTGACCGGAGCATTCGGATTCAGCTTCAAAGCTTGCTTGTATTCGCCTTCTGCACGAGTCAGCATGGCTCGCTGGCGGTAGCCCTCAGCTTTGACGAGATGCAGACTCTCCGACTCGGGAAGCAAACGGCTCGCAACTTCCGCCTCTTTCAACGCTGCCGTGGAACGCCGCAA
>PLEA01000250.1 GCA_003136335.1 Acidobacteriaceae bacterium
CCGAAGACCAGAGGCGAGAGGATCGCGGCCAGCGCCGATCCCGTATTCATCAGGCCGCTCGCGGAGCCGGAAAATTTTGGTGCGATATCCATGGGTATGGCCCACATGGGCCCAATCGTGAACTCGGAAAAGAAGAAGGCCACGCTCAGGCAGACGGCTGCCCCGGTGAGATTGTGAGAAAACAGAATAGGCACGGTGGCCACAAGCGAACATAGAAAGCCGAATACGACCAGGTTACGCCGTGCTTTTTTCCGGTCGCCGGTCTCGTGCAAAATCCGGTCACTCACCCAGCCGCCGAGCGCGTCGCCGAGAACGCCCGCGAAAAACACGCCAGCCGCAAAGAACGCCGATTTCGCCAGATCGAGCCGATAGCTGTGGAGAAAAAATGACGGTATCCACGCGAGATACAGCCAAAGCGTCCAACCGTAGCAGAAATAAACCAGCGTAACGGGCAGCATCCGGCGGGACAGGCGGCGCCAGGGCACGGGCGCTTTTTTCTTTTCAGCTCGCGTGACATAGTCTGGCAGCTTAGCCAGTTCGACCGCGGTAATGGCCGGGTGCTGAGCAGGATCATCGCGAAAGTAGAGGCCCCAGGCGATGGCCCAGGCCAGGCTGATGAAACCTAGAATGACAAACGATCCTCGCCAACTCATCAACGTCATCAGCCAGGCGACCAGCGGCGGCGTCAGAGCATTGCCCAGACGTGCGCTTGAATGGGTAATTCCCTGCGCGAATCCGCGATTGCCTTCAGGCGTCCAGTCGGACATGGCCCGGGTGGCGGTGGGAAATGTCGCGCCCTCGCCAAATCCGAGCATCACCCGGGCGAAAAGCATTCCACCCAGGCTTCCCACAAAGCCGGTAAACAACGTGGCACCGGCCCAGAACACAGCCGAAGCGGTGAGAGCCA
Source organism: Acidobacteriaceae bacterium (assembly GCA_003136335.1). Next base: position 908 of record PLEA01000250.1, read on the forward strand.
GGCGGGCGCCAAACCGGTCACTCACCCAGCCGCCGATAATTTGAAAAATCAAGTAGGGATACGCGAAGGCGGAAAAAACGAGGCCGACTTGCGTGTTGTTCAGGTGCAAGTCCTGTTTGAAAGCAGAAGCGGCGGTGCTGACATTCACGCGGTCGACGTAGGTGATTCCGTACATGAGGCAGATCAGGACGAGGACGGTGGTCGTCGCCGGAAACCGTCCAGGATGGGGACGCACTGCGGAGTTATTCGATGCCACACTCATCGTGATTAGAAGACCCGCCCGGCGTGCACCAGCACATTCGCTGCGATGTCAGCATTGCAGCAATGCGGCTGCAACCCTGCGGTCGATTTGCGCCCAGGGCGCGACATCAGCTGCCTGCGGCGGTGGGTTCCATTTTTGTGTGAGCATTCGCCGCCTGTTTCTCGGGTAGGGAGGAACCCGCGCGGACCAGACTGTCCAGTGCGGCCGCGACCCCGCCTTCGCGATGAGGTATACCGGCAAGCCGCAGACCCATTTCAACGCCGCTCAGCGTGCCGGCAAGCATCAGGTCGTTGAAACTGCCCAGATGACCTATGCGGAATGCCCGGCCTTTCAGCTTGGAAAGCCCAGAACCAAGAGACATATCAAAATTTTCGAGAATCACGCGCCGCAAGTGGTCGCTGTCATACCCCACAGGGGTAAACGCAGCGGTCATGGAGCTCGAGTATTCGCGAGGCTCGGCGCAAACAATTTCCAATCCCCAGGCGCGGACCGCAGCACGAGTGGCCTCCGCGTGCCGGTTATGGCGGTGGAAAACATTCGGCAGCCCCTCCTCGTGCAACATGCGCAAGGCTTCGCGCAAGGCATAGAGAAGATTGGTGGCCGGAGTATACGGGAAAAAACCGTCGCGATTGTTTCGCAGCATGTCCTGCCAGTCCCAATAAGATTTGGGCAGCGTGGCATGCTTATTGGCCGCCAGCGCTTTCTCGGACAGCGCGTTGAAGCTCAAGCCTGGCGGGACCATAAGGCCCTTTTGCGAACCGGCGACGGTGACGTCGACCTGCCATTCGTCATGGCGATAGTCAATCGATGCCAAAGAAGAAATCGCATCCACGATGAGCAACGCCGGATGATGGGCGCGGTTCATCGCGCTGCGAAGCTCAGCAATGCGGCTGGTGACACCGGTCGAAGTCTCGTTGTGGACAACCACGACAGCCTTGAAGGTGTGGTCCTGGTCCGCACCCAGGCGGGATTCCACCTCGGCAGGTGACGCGCCGCGGCGCCAATCTCCGAGAACGTACTCGACTTGCAGGCCGAGTCGTTCGGCAAGCTGACGCCAGATACCGGAAAAGTGTCCGGTTTCGAAAATCAATACGCGGTCGCCTGGAGAAAGTGTATTTACCAGCGACGCTTCACACGCTCCGGTACCGGAAGCGGTGTAGACGATGACAGGGCTGAGAGTGGCAAAGACAGGGCGCAAGCCCTCGAAAACTTCGTTGCTCAGAGCGGCGAATTCAGGGCCTCGGTGATCGATGACCGGATTGCCCATGGCCCGCAGAACCCGGTCGGGAACATTTGTGGGGCCTGGGATCTGAAGAAAGTGACGACCGGTATGAATCATGAAAATTCGGCGGGGTCACAACGCGCATCGACGCCAATCTCACGGACACAGATACGAGNNTCAGAAAAACGTGCCGCGGTCGAGACGCACGTCGTTGCCGGTTACGAGGCGCTGCGTACGAACTGCTGTGTGTACGACGCGCCGCGTACGAGGCTCTCGGATCGTGTCAAGGACCCGGGCGACCGGAGTTTACATCAGGAGACGGCCGGGGGGAATTTGGATTGAACGAGAGTTGACGAAAATGGCGGCTCGGCTGAGCGCGGAACGCAAGGATTTGTCGAGGGAATTTTGGGGACTACTGGGGATTGTGC